>DASPNN010000501.1:0-10202 GCA_035626495.1 Chryseosolibacter sp. | reverse complement strand
AAGCCTATATTGTCGGATCGACTGCAGGCATGTCGGCCGTCGGAGCCAAACCCATTGTTGAAATTCAGTTTGCCGACTACATATGGCCCGCGATGAACCAGCTCGTGGAAGAGTTGTCAAAAAGCTGTTACTTATCGAAAGGCAAGTTCCCGATCCAGTCCCTGATCCGCGTGCCCATCGGCGCGTATGGTGGTGGTGGGCCATATCACTCGGGAAGCGTGGAGTCTACGCTACTGACCATCAGGGGCATCAAAGTGGTATACCCTTCAAACGCCGCCGATATGAAAGGGCTGTTGAAAGCCGCGTTCTACGATCCCAACCCGGTTGTTCTGCTTGAACACAAGGGGCTCTACTGGTGTAAAGTTCCGGGCACGGGCGATGCAAAGACGATCGAGCCCGATGAACATTATATGATTCCCCTGGGAAAGGCCTCTACCGTTTTATCCGCGAGCGAGGATTATGTATCCGGCGGCGAGTCGGCGGTGGTGATCACTTACGGAATGGGTGTCTATTGGTCAAAGGAGGCTGCGCAGCAATTCGCAGGTCGTGTCGAAATTATTGACCTGCGAACACTGAATCCGATTGATTGGGAGATGATTGCCCGCGCAGCAGAACACCATGGTCGCGTGCTAATCGTTACGGAGGAACCGTTGATGAATTCGTTTGCCGAATCACTCGCTGGCCGTATCTCGCGGGAATGTTTCCGTCACCTGGACGCGCCGGTCTGGACCGTGGGGGCGGCAAATCTGCCCGCAGTCCCTCTGAATACAGCGCTCGAGAAAATGATGTTGCCAAACGCAGGCTCGGTGGCGGCTGAGCTAAGAAAGTTACTGGAGTATTGATGGGAGATCAGAATGGGTAACCGATACCGACATTATAGATCACGGGTTCGCGGATGTCGGCAAATTCATCTTCGCCGATCTCACGGGCGAATGGACCAAGAAACTTCATCTTGTCAAGCACAAAGCGATCGCCGGGGTCGCGCGCCGGATCATACGCCTTGATACCGACATCAAACCGAAGAATGAGAAATGTAAAGTCAAACCGGAGCCCGAATCCGGTTCCGACGCCGAGTTCTTTGTAAAAGGAATCTACCTTGAATTGTGAGTTGCCCTCTTCCTCCTGCTTTGCTTGACGTACAGCCCAGACGTTGCCCGCGTCGACGAACACAGCCCCATCGATAAAACCGAACAACTTTCGTCTGACCTCGATACTTGCTTCGAGCAGGATCTCGCCGGGCTTTTCGAACTGGTAGTTGAAGGTGCCGTCTTTGGTCGGTTTCCCGCTCAGGGCCGGTGGTACACTTCCGAGACCCAGCCGCCGCGGCCTCCATGCCCGGACACTGTTACTCCCCCCGGCAAAATAGAATTTTTCATATGGCAGCGAGCGGTCCTTGCCATAAGAGTACGCCAGTCCGGAGTTCACACGGTAAGCAAGGGTCGACCATTTGTTCAAGACGTTCAATCGCCTGACATCAAAATTGAACCGAAGATATTTGAAGTATTGCAAACCCCGGTCACTGATGATCGACGGGCTGATGATGTTCAGCGAGGTGCCACCGGTCTCGAATTGTGCCCGGATAAAGGTCGCATTCTTGTCGAACGTCGTGCCGTAATCGCGGTTCCAGGTCATACCGAAGATCATACTGCTGACAAACGACGGGTTAAAAGACCGTACGAGGTTATAATTGCCGAGACTGTCGAGACGTTTGAGCTGGTATCGAAACGTGTCGTTCTGAATGACAGAGTTGATCAAGCTGACGTTGGTGAGGGCGAGCGAATATTGCGTGCTGCGCTTGTTTTGCCAAGTATACGTGTTCGACAACGTGGTTGATATCCGTTTGTATTCCGGTCTGTCGGTGAATGAATATCCGAGTGACAGCCTGGTTTTTGGATTGTATTTTCCGAAGCGAATTTGTTTGGCATCGCGCAACGGCCAAAGGAATTGTGGGAAGATCAGGGACGCGTTCGTCCCCGCCTCAATGCTCCTGTACACGTCCAGGTCATCGGAGTATGAGGCCACACCCTCGATTCCAATCCTTCCATTGAGTTCAAAATTCTCCAACCCCCGGAATATATTCCTTTTCTTAAAGTTGATGTTGTAGAACGGTCCGGGATACCCCTGGGTAATGTTCAGGCCCACTTCATTCGACCATTCGTAGCGGTCGAGGGGACTGGTGAAAATTCTTGCGATGAAACGCCCTCCCGATGTGTCATAATTGATGTTGACAAACTTGAATGCATCCAGGTTCGCCAGTTGCCGTTGTGAATTGAAAGTATTGCTCCGGTTGTAGAAAGTTCCCGGAAAAATAAAAAGGCGTTGCGTGAGTATTTTCAGACTGTAAAGATCGTCGTAGTAGCTGTACTGGATGTCGCGGTACGTTCGCGCTTGCCGCTGCCGGCCCGGCTTCACAACTCCGGCATCCGTCGTAAACCGCACCGAGTCGATGACAAATTGTTTGTGGTAGCCGCGTTTTGCCGGATTGCTGATGTTGATATTGAGAGCAAGGCGGTGGTTACCGAGTAAGGTGCTGTCAACACGGAAATCGATGTACTGCCTGCTGAAATCGTAGTATCCTTTGTCCTTAAGCATCAGGTCGAGACGTTCACGTTCTTTTGTCAGATTCTCCTCGCGATACCTTTGACCGGTCTTGATGTGGCTTTCAGCCTGGTTTTCTAGCAATATGCGAAGCAGGGTCGAGTCGCGCACGGTAAAGAAAAGTGAATCGATCATGTAGGGAGGGCCCGTCTCGATCCGGTAGGTAACGGAGACACGCCGCAAGAATGTGGAGACCTTGGTGGTAATGGTGTTGTGGAAATAACCTTCGGCAAAAAGGTGTGATTTGAAACGGCTCACCGTCGTCTGGACCATTGTCGTATCAAAAACCGCCACAGGCTCGCCCCATTGCATAAATTGATTTCCGTTTTCAATGCGGGAATTGTATTTGTCGATTTTCTTTTGCTTCCGGAACTGCAGGTTGTTCCGGCGCTTGACGTCTGTGGTGCGACTGATCAACGTGTCAAACTTCGCTTCCGCCTGCTCTTTCTTTCTTTTGAATTTGTTCTGGTCATAACGCCTGAGTCCGAGGTAGTACATTTCCACGTATAATGGAATCCCGATGTGAACTCTCCTGAGCCTGATTCCAAGGATCTTGCGGTTGGGACGCTGTGCGTAAAGGTTGCGCAGGGGCTCCTGATCGATCTCTGCCGGAGCCTGAATGGTCTGCGAGACCAGGATGTCCTGGTTATCTTTTAGATAACGGGTTCCGGCACAACCCGCAAGGAAGGGTAGAAGGATAAGTAGAAAATATCTATTTTTCGAAGTACTCAAGCGTTACAAATGCTATCCAAAGCCAACTCTAAATTCATTAAATCCCTGCAAGTAAAGAAATACCGAAAACAGGAGCAATGTTTTACAGTGGAAGGGGCCAAAAGCGTGCAGGAATTATTAGCGTCTGATTTTGAAGTAATTAGCCTCTTTGGGACGGAGCGGTTTCTCCGTGCCTCACAGGTTGGGGCTGGCGTCGAAGTGGTCGAAGTTACCGAAAATGAGCTCGCTGCGGTCGGTGAATATAAGTCGAACAATGCCGCATTGGCCATTGCGCGTATGAAGCCCAACACGCCTGTGCGGGTTATGGCTGCTGAGTTTGCATTGGTACTGGACGACATCAATGATCCGGGCAACCTGGGAACGATCATCCGGACAGCCGACTGGTTTGGGATCCGGAGCATCGTGGCCTCACCGGATACTGCCGATTTTTATAACCCGAAAGTGATCCACGCCACGATGGGATCTTTTACACGCGTTCGCGTTTTTTACACGCCTCTGGAATCGTATCTGAGCGCATGCACGACACGGATATTCGGAGCATTTCTCGACGGTGCCGATGTTCATCAGGCCGATTTCGGAAAGGAAGGGTTCATCGTGATCGGCAGCGAAGCCCACGGCATCAGCGCGCCAGTCGCAGCCCTGGTTACCGACCGTGTTACAATTCCACGGTATGGCTATGCGGAATCACTGAATGCTGGCATCGCAACCGCGGTGATTTGCGATAATCTGCGTCGCCTTTCGCGGTAAGTAACTTCGCCTTTTAAGAGGGCGTTACATCAAATTTGTGGTATTCGGAATTATTGGTGTTCGGGGAAAACTTTTGATTGAGCGTGGAGCGCACGACTTAATCTTGGGTCGCGACGGAATTCGTGAGTGGCCTCCGAGGCCCCGCCTACGCAAAGCTTCGGACGGGCGCGGCGGCCGGGCCACGTCCCGAGGACTCGGGACTGTAAGAATGCACGTGACGATTTAGCGCAGTAGCTACCAAGATCATTGCGTGTGCAGACCTTCTTTTTGGTAGTTGTTTATTTATCGCCTGAATACCACCGGAATCGAAGGTTTTTGGCAAGGTTTGGATTTCCCCGGGCACTGGCACCCATGTTCGGAATTAGCATTTAGCAATCCGGAATCATTTTCATACCATGTCTTTGCTCTCGGCTGCAGCCTGATCGGCCAACCGCTTCGCATAGTCGCGCCCCAAATAATTATCAATGATTGAATGGCCAGCATAGATGACCGGCGTCAGAAGGATGGCCACAAAAAATTTGTAAATATAATTGGTGATGCCGATTGCGACGATTTGTTGTGTAGGGAAGACGTTGTAAAAGGCGATGAACAAAACCACAAAGCTATCGACAAGCTGTGACACCAGCGTCGAGCCGGTGGCCCGCAGCCACAACATCCTGCTCCCGGTGGCTCTCCTTAAACGCTGGAACACAAAAACGTCTACTAATTGTCCGACGAGAAACGCAGTAAGCGAACCGATAATAATCCTCAACCCCTGCCCAAGCACACGGTCAAAAGCCAATTCCATGTTAAACGTCGTTCCATCGGGCCCGGGCAACTCTCTCCACCACTGGGCCGGTGGAAGCTTTATCGCCAGGAAGATAACGACAAAGGCGTAGGCGATTAACGCGACCGTGAGATAACTGATTTTTTTAACACCCGGTTTTCCGAAATATTCATTGATAAGATCCGTGGTGATAAAAACGACAGGCCAGATCAACACGCCTGCCGTCAGGTCGAAGCTCATCGTGAAACCCAGGATGTTTAGATTGGCAGGTCCAAGGCCGACCGTGGACTCTGCAGAAAAGATCTTGGCGCCAATGATCTCGGCCAGCAATGCATTGGTGATGAAAATTCCGGAGAGGATAACCAGGAGCCGGTTTCGTTTTTGTTCGGGCGTTGATTCCATCAGTCTTCTATGGTAAAGGTGCTTCCTTCGACGGCAAGTTCCGCCGGCGGGAAAATTTTTCTTGCTTCCTGCAGGATCGGGTCCAGGTCTTTGTACCGTGCCGAAAAATGCCCCAGCAACAGGCTGCTGACCTCGGCTTTACGTGCAATCGTCGCGGCGTGGGCCGCGGTGCTGTGTAATGTTTCCGATGCCTTCGATTCTTCGTCGGCCGTGAATGTCGCCTCGTGGTATAACAAGTCTACACGCCGGATCTTTTCCACAAGATGTTCGTTGTATGCGGTGTCGGCGCAATATGCATAGCTTCTGGATTTCCGTGGAGGCAATGTCAGGTCGCTGTTCTTATGAATCAGGTTACCCTCCTGATCGACCACGTCGTGCCCGCGTTTGAGGCTAACGATTTGCTGGATCAGCAATCCGGCCGGAAGTTTCTCCTTATCGATTCGCCGCGGTTTCTCTTTTTCCCGGAAGATGAAACCCGAACAGGCAAGCTTATGAATCAGCGGTATCGTTTCGACTGTCACCGCCTCGTCCTCGTAGATCATTTTTGCGTCGCCTTGTGCAAGCCGGTGGAAAACCAATTTAAAGCCGGGCGCTGACTTGGAACAGCGCAATTGCGTGGTGATGATCTCATCCAGCCCGCGGTGACCATAAATGTGAAGGTCGTTGGTTCGCCGCAGCAGGTGCATGGTAAAGATCAACCCCATCAGTCCCAAATAATGATCACCATGCAAATGACTGATAAAAATGTGGTTGATCCGGTGAAGATTCGCCTGGAAGCGCATGAGCTGCATTTGCGCTCCCTCCCCGCAATCAACCAGGAAATGCCTGTTCTGGATCTCGACAAGCTGTGCGGATGGAAACCTCCCGTAGGCCGGTAACGCGCCGCTTGAACCCAGTATCGTTATTTTGAAGCTCACGCTCTGTTTTATTTCCAGGACCAAATAACGAACAAAAAGGAAACGACCAAAACCGTCGGTCAACGGCATGCTCACCGCGGCGCAAAAGCGGAATACGCACGCCGGGCCATCGATCGGAGAAGGGAGGGAGGATTAATTGTTATCGGAGTCCTTGAGATCTTTTTCAATCTCGTGCATAAAGACCGCATCGATCGCTTCCTCGACTTTAGGAAGAATATTCAGGACGCTGTCCAGCTGAGAGATCTTGATCAGTTTCATGGTGTGGTCCGACAGGCAGGTTAACACAAAAATGCCGCCGTCCTCTTGTACGATGCGATTGCCGACAAGCAGCGCGCTCAGCCCTGACGAATCTGTATATTTTACTTCCGACAAGTCGAGGATGATGTTCCTGACGCCTTCGGCATGGAGGGTAATCAATTCTGATTTGAGATTAGGGGCAACGCTCGAATCAAGCTTTTCCTCGTGAAGGCGTAGTAGACTGTACTTTTCCTGCTTATCGATCGTATATTTCATGTGTATTAATTAAAACCAGTTCAGAACCGCCGTGGACTCCCCGCGGACGGGAAGCCGCAATATAAAAAGCAATTTCCTACTTTTTTTCAGCTTCTAAGTTAACGGAATCTATCGAATTAATGATGCTTTGTTCGATACGCTGCGCAATGGTGGGGTATTCAATGTCCGGCAGGCGCTCGCCGCGCACCTGCTGGTAAAGTTCTTTATAACGGGCTGATATTGAGGCGACAATTTCATCAGTCATTTCCGGTACCTGCTGGCCGTCTTTGCCCTGAAAACCGTTTTCAATCAGCCACTGGCGCACAAACTCTTTTGACAATTGCTTCTGCGGCTCGCCCTTGTCCTGCCTGCCCTCGTATCCTTCCGCATAGAAATATCGCGAAGAGTCGGGTGTGTGGACCTCGTCTATCAGGTAGATGGTCCCGTTGTGTTTGCCAAATTCGTACTTCGTATCCACCAGGATCAGCCGGCGGGCAGCCGCCAGCTCCGAACCTCGTCTGAATAACTTGAGCGTATAATCTTCCAGCACGGCATAATCCTGCTCGGCAATCAGGCCGCGTGACAGTATATCTTCGCGCGATATATCTTCATCATGACCTACTTTCGCCTTCGTCGTCGGTGTAATGATCGGGTGGGGAAGCTTATCATTCTCTTTCAGCCCATCCGGCAACGGCACGCCGCATAATATGCGTTTACCTGCCTTATACTCCCGCCAGGCGTGGCCTGCCAGGTATCCGCGAACCACCATCTCAACTGGAAACGGTTCACAGCGGAAACCAATGGTCACATTAGGATCGGGAGTGGAAATCACCCAATTTGGAACAAGACCCTTTGTGGCCGATAGATTGAATGCGGCAATCTGATTCAGGACCCGCCCCTTGTCTGGAATGGCCCTCGGCAGGATTACATCAAATGCGGAGATACGGTCTGTGGCGACCATGGCCATCAGGTTTCCGAAGTAGTAGACATCGCGGACCTTTCCGCGGTAAAAACCGGTTTGCCCAGGAAATTTGAAGTTAGTTTCTTTGATCGCTTGCATTGGATTTTTCTTCCCGGGTCTCGACCAGGTTTCCAGCCCTAAAAATAAGCGTTCTCTTCAAATTTCCTTGCTCATCATATTCTTTCCATTCCTTATGTTTTTTGTCGGCAGCATACTCGCCCTGTTCCCTGACTTTTCCATTCGGGTAATATGAAATAAACGGCCCGTGTTTTCGGTTTGACCTGAATTCGCCTGTGCTTTCGAGTATGCCGGTCTCCCCATAGGTCTTGACCGTGCCAGTAATCATGTTCGCTTTCATCATCTCCTCCTTCGCAACTTTGCCGGAAGGGTAGTAGCTGATTCGCATGCCATTCAGTTTGCCGGCGGCATAAGTTTCCTTCAACCGCGTCGTTTTTCCATCCTCATAGTAATACTTCCACTCGCCGGAAGGTTTCGCGTTCTGAAACGACTTTTCAACAGTAACGTTGCCTTTTTCGTCGTACCACCATTGCGTGGATGTGGTCAGGTCGCGAGACACTACCTCTTTCATCCGCGTGGATCCGTCGGGATAATAATCGTAGTTGGCACCCGTCTTTTTCCCGTTTTCGTAATTATATCGGTGCTCGACCTTCCCGTCGGCGAAATAACCTGTGTTGGGGCCATGCAACACCCCTTCCATAAAATTGCCTTCAAGGATCAGGTGGCCGTCGCGATCGTACGATTTGTACTGGCCGTTCTTTGAGCCATGGTCCATGGTCGAGACCGTTTGAAGCTGGCCGTTGGAGTAATACGTTTTATAAAAACCTTTCAGGATGCCGTTCTCGTAGTTCGCTTCCGTTTCGACCTTGCCGTCCTCGTAGAACGTCCGTGTAACTCCGTTCGGCTTACCTTTTTCATACATGATTTCCTTTTTGATCCTGCCATTCGGAAAATATTCCTTGATCAGGCCTTCTGGTTTGCCATGCCGGAAAAAGGTTTTGCCGCGGACATTCCCGTTGTCAAAGTAGCTCTGGATGCTGTCGGTAAGAATGTCGTTCTGGTAATACGCCTTTTGTACAGGCTTGCCCTCATTGTTGTAAACGATCACGCTTCCATGCCGCAACCCGTTCACGTACGTAAATTTCCTGGCAGGTGTGCCGTTCTCATGAAATTCAGTGAACAATCCGGATTTCTTTCCGTCTTCGAATGTGCCTTCGACCATCACATGTCCGTTTTCATAATACCTTTTGTAGGCACCGACCAGGGTCTCGTTATCGTCAGCAACAACGTATTCTTCCTGTATTTTTTTCTTTTCAGGATCGTGGTATTTGCGCACGAGTTTTTGCGCTTCGAGATGAAACGACCACAGCAAGGTGATCATCAACAGCAACGCCCGCATAGACATGGATTTATTGAAAATTAGTGGTGCCATCTGAATAACGCAAGCGCTGCAACATTGTTGTTTGGGTGCGGCGCGCACTGTCCGCATAAACATCTTGCAGGGAAACGTCAACTACACCATCTCAACGACAATTGCCGATGCGCCCCCGCCACCATTGCAGATGCCCGCAACACCAATTGTCGATTTATTGTGTTTAAGCACGTTGATCAGGGTTGTCATGATGCGTGCGCCGGACGCGCCGAGGGGGTGACCCAGGGCGACAGCGCCTCCGTGCACGTTCACCTTGTCTTGCTGCAGTCCGAGTTTCTTGTTATTGGCCAGCGCGACTGCAGAAAACGCTTCGTTGATTTCGTAAAAGCCGACGTCGTTCGCGGTGACGCCCGCGGCTTTCATCGCTTTCGGGATGGCAATTGACGGGGTCGTTGTAAACCACATCGGGTCCTGGGCGGCATCGGCGAATCCACGAATGCGCGCCAGTGGCTTCAGGCCAAGCGCGATCGCTTTTTCCTTGCTGACGAGTACGAGTGCCGATGCGCCGTCGTTGATTGTCGAGGCATTTGCGGCGGTCACCGTACCCTCCTTACTGAAGGCAGGCTTCAGCGCCGGGATCTTTTCGAAGTTCACATTCCTGTACTCCTCGTCTTCTTTGAAGACTGAAACGGCGCCTTTCCGGTCCGTCACTTCGACGGGGACGATCTCGTCGTTAAATTTGCCGGCGCTCCAGGCGGAGGCAGATCGTTTATAGGAATTGATGGCGTAATCGTCCTGCTCCTGCCGCGAGATGTTCATTTCCCGGGCGGTGTTGTCGGCGCAAACTCCCATTGCGCAACGGTTGTAGACGTCGGTGAGCCCGTCGAATTGAAGTCCGTCGATCAGCTCACCATTGCCGTACTTGTATCCATATCTTGCTTTGGTCAGATAGTAAGGGATGTTGCTCATGCTTTCGGATCCGCCCGCGATCACGATATCGTTTTGTCCCAACATGATAGACTGCGCCCCGAGCATGACCGCTTTCATCCCTGAGGCGCAGACTTTATTGACCAGGGAGCAGGGAATTTCAAATCCCATCCCAGCGGCGGCGGCGATCTGTGTTGCAGGGGCCTGTCCGAGGCCAGCCGAACAAACATTGCCGATAAAGACCTCCTGAACTTCCTTAGGATCTAAGCC
>DASPNN010000500.1:0-8392 GCA_035626495.1 Chryseosolibacter sp. | reverse complement strand
GCGCACGTGAATACGTTTCCGGAAATGAATCACAACGAGCTCGTTGGCTGGCGGTTTCCCGAAAACCTGATGCCCATGCTGCAGGTGATCTACCTGTATTCAGACCACGATCATGAACGTGTTGAGAAACGAATGGAGATCTGCCGGGAGATCTTTGAAAAAAAATCCAACCCGATCATCGATGTCATCGGCGAAGGCGCCTCGTTGCTGGAACAGTATTACTACCTGATCCACCTGACCGACTGGATCTCCTATTATCTGGCCAAGGAAAATGGCGTTGAACCCGATCCGATTGAATCGATCAACTTCCTGAAAGACGAACTGGACAAAGTGAAATAACGTTTCAGCCAGTGAGCCTCCTTGCCGATGAACCAGGTTATTAATCGTGCCACTGAATTTCGCGACCTCGGACTGATCGACTACAAAGCGGCCTGGGATTACCAGACCGGGCTATTCAATCAAACCGTCAAGTTGAAAACCGAAAATCGCCAGCACGAATCTGCTCGCCAAACACCGAATTTTCTGATTTTTTGTGAACATCCCCATGTTTTTACGTTGGGCAAAAGCGGCAATGAGAGCAACCTGCTTGTGCCGAAGGACGAACTTGCCGCCATCGACGCCACATACTATCACATCAACCGCGGAGGAGATATTACTTATCACGGTCCCGGCCAGATCGTAGGCTACCCAATCCTGGACCTGGAGAACTTTTTTACCGATATTCACAAATACATGCGGCTTTTGGAAGAGGCTGTCATTCAAACGCTCTTAGTTTTTGGCATTAAGGCCGGTCGTATCCCCGGGCTGACCGGCGTGTGGCTCGATGAAGACAATCCAACGCTGGCACGAAAAATTTGCGCCTTGGGGGTTAAGACCAGTCGATGGGTAACCATGCACGGTTTTGCTTTTAATGTGAACAGCGACCTTCGGTATTTCGACTACATCGTTCCGTGTGGAATCGATAACAAAAAAGTTACTTCCCTTGAGCATGAACTCGGTGCCTCGCAGGATATAGCGATGGCGAAAGGAATACTGAAAAGCAAGATTGTAGAACAATTCGGAATGGAGCTGATATGATCAAGGATATTATCGTGCCTGAGGTAAAAAACGTCACGCTCGCCGTGGCAAGAAAAAAAAGTCCGGGCGAAAGCGATGAATGGAAAGTCTACCTGATTAATAATAACGACTTCGCTATTGAGAACACGATCGTGGCCTCCAAAGGATATGGCGAGCTCAATGGCGAAAAACAAACCACCTCGACGCTCAGACACTTTCTCGAAACGGTCCCCGCGCATACCGCGATGCTTGTCGAGCCGATCGATCCGGCCGTATTTCATTTGTATAATGAGTTCTGGGTAAGTTATTATATCGGCCGCCAAATTTTGGATAAACGTTTCATCTTCGTACCGGATACGATACGTGAAGAGAACATTTCTTATATCAAAGAGCTTTCCATGGAAGGGGTCCTTCATTCATAGCGTGAAGATAGCCGAACTTGACAAGATCATCTATTTTCCTCGCCGGGTAAGTGCAGCCATTAGATAGGACATATAGCGAGTCGGCGACTGCAGTTACATGCCGGTGAAGATGGTCCGTAAGGATAATGCCCTTGTGATGTTTAACTTTTTTGATAATCTCCTGCATTTTTTCAATATAAAGCGGCATGACACCGGTAAAAGGTTCATCAAGCAGACAGTACGGCGCCTGCGAGCAAAGGACAAGTATCGTTTCGACCAAACGCCTGGTGCCACCCGACAGCCGATCCGGTTTCAAGGCTATTGAACTTGAGATTTCCGGCCAAAATTCCCCGACATGATCAACCTTCACATTGAATAATTTGAATGCTTCACCGATTGAAAACTGGCTGGGTATCAGGTTTTCCTGAGGCAAATAGGAGAAAAGTCGGCTGCGGAGATAGTTCTCTGGAAGCGATTCGCCATTGATTCGCACGTGCTTGTGCTGGGCGTCCATAGATCCGAACAGGATCTTCATCATACAAGACTTGCCTGAACCGTTGCGTCCGAGCACACCGACGACTTTCCCAATCTCACATTTCATATAAACGGAGGAAAGAATTTTCCGGCCGTCGAGATCGAGCTCGATGCTGTCGAATTCCAACGCCTCGGTCATTGCAACAAAATCAGGGTGAGAAGGGTCATGCAAATCCAAACGGAAAGATCAATGGCAAATGCAAGCGCGAACAGCCGTTTGCGGGTAAAACCCAGGTTGTAATAAAAGTAAAACTGTTCGTCCTGAAAGACGTTGACATATATTCCAAGTAAAATGTTTGTGCAGATCTTCATCCAGAACACAGGTATGATGAATGTTGGCTTTCCGTTGAGCAGGATGGTAAAACATCCGAAGATGCTGATCGCATTGGCAATCCAGATGAAGTTTCGATAGAACGCAAAAGCGGCGCGCATCGTCGCCATAAAGCGACGATTGTACCAGAGTGGTTGCAAACGATACGAACAAAGCACTACCTTGCGCATATTTTTTCAGATGATCCCGGAATTTCGCGACATTCTTTTTGTTGACATTGAGACCGTAGCCGCCACTTCTGATTACAACGCCCTGGATGAGCGCCTCAAGGCACAATGGTCGAGAAAGGCAGGGTTCTTCAAGCGCGACGCCCACCTGACGGAAGAGCAATTGTTTCATGAGCGAGCCGGGATCTATGCCGAGTTCGGAAAGATCATATGTATCGCCGTGGCAAAGTTCTGCGACATGGACTCCGGCGAATTGGGTTTGCGTACCAAGGCCTACTCAGGCCACGACGAACGCGATCTCCTGCAGAACTTCAAGGCGATGATTGAAAAAATTGATTCGTCCACGCTGCGGCTTTGCGCGCATAACGGAAAAGAATTCGACTTTCCGTATTTGTGCAGGCGGATGTTGATCAACGGCATTACGCTGCCGGCGGCCCTGAATATTGCAGGCAAGCGTAGCTGGGAAATCCAGCATCTGGATACAATGGAGCTGTGGAAATTCGGCGATTATAAGCATTTTACCTCCCTGGACCTGCTCGCCGCCATTTTTCAGATCCCTTCCAGCAAGATGGACATGGATGGCAGCCAGGTAAACGAGGTCTATCACAAGCAAAATAACCTGGAAAAAATCGCCGCGTACTGCAGGCAGGATGTGGTCGTTCTGGCACAATTATTTTTAAAGTTAAAAGGCTATCCCGTCATCTCCGATACCAACATCATAACTGTTTAACCTCCATGAGCAAAAAGAATAAAAAAGAGGTTCGCACCAAAAAGAAACAGAAAAAGCAAAAAAGTAAACAGGGAGAAGTTCGGTCCAACATTCTCGCCATGCTCGACGACCCACGCGGCAGAGGCATCAGCATGAAGCAACTGATCAAAAAGCTCGGCCTCAAAAAAAAGGAAGACATCAAAAAAACGATGGATTTTGTGGATGACCTGCTCGAGCAAGGCCGGATTAAACAACTTAGCAACGGCAGTTTCACCGGCGCAAAAAAATCTCAGGAGCACCAGGGAGTTGTCGATCATGTTAGCTCACGATTCGCTTATGTGAAAATCTCGGATGACCAGCCGGACATTTATGTCAAGGCGCAAGATCTCGGTTCGGCGGTCGATGGCGATACGGTAAAGGTGGTTATTTTTCCGACGAGGCATGGAGAACATCCCGAGGGAAAAATAACCGAAGTTCTCAAACGCAGCCGAAGCCGCTTTGTCGGGAAAATCGAGATATCGAAGAACTTTGCGTTTGTCGTCGCCGACGCGCGCAAGATCCACCAGGACTTTTTTGTTTACCCCGAAAATATCAAGGGAGCCAAAAATGGCGACAAGGTCATTGTCGAAGTGACCAGTTGGGCGGAGCATGACCGGAAGCCCGAAGCGAAAGTGGTCGAAATACTCGGTCCTGCCGGAGAGAACGAAGCGGAGATCCATTCCATCATGGCGGAATTCGAGCTGCCTTTCCGTTTCCCGGACAGCGTCGAAAAAGAAGCTAACAAGATCGATGAAGGAATGACGGCCGAAGAAATCAAGAGACGGACGGACTTTCGCGCGATCACAACATTCACCATAGATCCCATTGACGCAAAGGATTTTGACGACGCCTTATCCTTCAGGAAACTGGAGAACGGAAATTACGAGATCGGCGTCCACATCGCAGACGTTACACATTATGTGCTGATGAACTCGGCGCTCGACAAGGAAGCCTTCGACCGCGCCACGTCTGTTTACCTTGTCGACCGTACCATTCCGATGCTGCCCGAAAGGCTTTCGAACGGACTCTGTTCACTTCGTCCCAACGAGGACAAGCTGACATTCGCCGCCGTCTTTGAAATCACGGACAAGGCAAAAGTAGTCCAGCAGTGGTTTGGCCGAACGATTATCTATTCCGACAAACGCTTCACCTATGAGGAGGCACAGGAAGTGCTCGAATCCGGCACAGGACCGTTTGCTGAAGAACTAAAAATCCTAAACGACCTGGCAAAAAAATTACGGAAAGAACGTTTCGCGAAGGGAGCTGTAAATTTTGAAACCACGGAGGTCAAATTCAAGCTGGATGAAAAAGGCAAACCTCTTGCGGTTATACCTAAAGTCCGCAAAGATGCGCACAAGCTTATTGAAGAATTCATGCTGCTGGCCAACAAGTATGTGGCGACATTCGTGCATGAGTACAAGAAAGGCCGTGAGAAAAATACATTCGTCTATCGAATTCACGATTTTCCCGATCCCGATAAAGTGAAGGATTTTGCATTGTTCGCCAAACAGTTCGGTCATAAAATGAATGTCGAAGAACAATCCATCAGCAGGTCACTGAACAAGCTCATGGAAGAGATCGAAGGCAAACCCGAGCAAAACGTACTCGAGCAGCTTGCAATCCGCACGATGGCCAAGGCTAAGTATTCGACCGAACCAAAAGGACACTTTGGTCTTGCTTTCAAACACTACACCCATTTCACCTCTCCGATCAGAAGATACCCAGATATGATGGTGCATCGGTTGCTGCAACACTACCTGGACGATGGCAAGCCAATCAACCGCACCGAGTATGAGGAGCGATGTGTTCATTCCTCCGAACGCGAAAAGCGCGCTGCGGATGCGGAACGCGCGTCGATCAAATACAAGCAAGTCGAATTCATGACGTATGCGGAGAAAAAAGCATACGATGGGCTGATTTCGGGCGTTACGGAATGGGGGATTTATGTGGAAATTGTCGAAACAAAATGTGAGGGCATGATTCGGATGTCTGACATGAATGACGATTTTTATGAATTCGATGAAAAACGATATCGGATCGTAGGCAGACGTACCAAGAAAGTGTACACGCTGGGCGACAAGGTCAGCGTCAAAGTGAAAAAAACGGACATCGATAAGCGGCTTATCGACCTTGTGTTTGCCGATACGCGCGGTCCAAAGGGCCACGTTGCCGAAGAAGAATAAATCAGTAACATCTGAAACCCCTGTCGTCAAATTCCCATGTCCCGCGAGCTGCAGCGTTACCACAACTGGCTTGAAAAGGAAATTGCCGTCCAAAAGTACGGTCGCAGACCTTCCTCTCTTTACGATCCCATCAGTTACCTGATGCAGCTCGGTGGTAAAAGACTAAGGCCCATGTTGACTTTGCTGTCGTACTCGCTTTTTAAGTCAGACGTCCGTTCAATTGTCCCCATGGCGGTCGCCGTCGAAGCATTTCATAATTTTACACTTATGCACGACGACATCATGGACAAGGCACCCCTCCGCCGGGGAAAAGCAACCGTCCATGAGAAGTGGAACGTGAACACGGCCATTCTTTCCGGCGATGTCATGCTGGTCAAAGTTTATGACATGCTCCTGCGGGTGGAGGGATCAAAGATGAAGACTGTGCTGGCGGCCTTCAACCGGTGCGCTGCTGAAGTTTGCGAAGGGCAGCAATGGGATATGGAGTTCGAAACCAACAATGACGTAACGGAGCAGGAGTACATCGGCATGATCCGCCAGAAAACCGCCGTGCTGCTCGGATTCAGTTTGCAATTCGGCGCTATGCTCGCGGGAACCTCAACGGCAAATCAAAAAGCCTTGAAAGAATTCGGGACCAATATCGGCATTGGCTTTCAGTTGAAAGATGACCTGCTCGACGCTTACGCCGATCCGGGAAAGTTTGGAAAACAGGTTGGCGGCGACATATTGGCCAACAAAAAAACATATTTGCTGATCCAGGCACTTCACCGTGCAACGGGCGGGACGCGATCGGCGCTGATGCATTGGCTTGAGGCAAAAAAGTATCGAAAAGGAGAAAAGATAGAGGCCATCAAGAGAATTTACGACAGCCTGAAAATCCCGGCAATGACGGAGAAAAAAATCAATCACTACTTCAATAAAGGATTTCGCACCCTCGATGATGTTCGGGCAGATCCAACGAAAAAGCAAATGCTTCGCCAATACGCCGAAGCGCTGATCGGCCGCCAGCAGTGATCACTGTCTGTACAACTTTCTAAACTGCATAGGACTCATCTTGTAGAGCTCCCGGAACTGCCTGTTGAAATTCGACAAATTATTGAAGCCCGACGCATAACAGATTTCGGATACGCTCAACTGGTCGGCCTGCAAAAGTTTCGAAGCGTGCCCAAGCCGAATCTGGGCGACAAATTCACTGAATGTTTTCCGTGTGCGTTTCTTGAAGTAGCGGGAAAAAGCCGTGGGAGTCATTTTAACCTGGCGTGAGATGTTGTCAAGTCTGATCTCCTGCTGAAACGAACGCATTACAATCTCGATAACCTTGGTCAACCGCTCGTTGTCATTTTCGTGGCGGCCTTCGATTGCGTGACGCGAAATAAATTGGTACTCGTCACTGGTCGACAGGACATGCAGGATCTCGACCAGCTTCATCCATCTGGCAAGCCCCTGCAGGGAAACAAGCATCGTTAGGTTCTCGGCGACTATCTGATTGGTTTGACCCGTAATATTGAGACCGCGCGCGGAACGTTCCAGCAGACGGCGGACGTTCGCTAACTCTGGCAACTGAAGCATATCTGCGCCCAGCGACGACTCCAGAAAATGAACCACGATCGACTTCGCTTTCAGCTTGCTGCTGCGGCGATAATACCGGGAATCATTTCGATAGAGGTGCGGAAGGTTCGGCCCGATGAAAGCCAGGTTGCCCGGGCGGAAGTCGGAGATATCATCCCCGATGAAACGTTTGCCCTCACTTTCCGTCACCAGAACCAACTCATACTCCGGATGATAATGCCAGGGCGTAGGATAATACGCATATTCAAAGGACCGGACGACAAACGATTCTTCCGAATCTCTCGGCAAATATTCTAATACTGGTTTCACCTCAGCCTTGTATTATACCAACATTAATTTACATGATCAGCCGCAAAGTAGGGCAAAATAGTATCAGTTATTGCCGGATTTGTTGTAGAACAAAAAGGGTGATTTTTTCAATTTGAGGCATAACAAACGACGTATGCTGACCGCCGATCAGATCGCATCTTACAACAGGGACGGATACCTGATACTGAAAAAATTCTTTTCCGACCCCGAGGTGAGTCGGCTGTACAAAACCGCTCTTGAAGACGATGCCATGCGCAAGAATGCGCTAGATCTCAACGACCAGACAGGAAAAAAGACACGGCTGTCGCTGTGGTTCACTCCCGGTAACGACGTTTTCGGGTATATGACCCGAAGCCGCCGCATGATCACCGCCATCAAACCGCTGCTCGACAGCGACTCACCCGTCTGTCATTTTCACTCGAAACTGATGCAAAAGGAGCCACGGGTTGGCGGTGCCTGGGAATGGCACCAGGATTACGGGTATTGGTACAAAAATCAATTTATGTTCCCGGACCAGTTGATCAGTGTGATGGTAGCGTTGTCACCAGCGAACAAACAGAACGGCTGTCTCCAGGTAATCCGTGGCTCGCATAAAATGGGCCGCCTCAACCACGGCTTTGCGGGAGAACAGGTCGGCGCAGACATGGTGATGGTCGAGCACGCCCTCAAGACGATGGCGCTCGTTTATTGTGAGCTTGATCCCGGAGATGCGTTGATCTTCCACAGCAACCTCTTGCACCGGTCCGAGGCAAATTTGTCTGATAACCCGCGATGGTCAGTCATTTCCTGTTATTGCTCACAATCTAATATCGCCTACAACGAAACTTCTACAGCATGGAAAATTCCGGTGGACCAGGTGCCCGATGAGGCAATATTGGAATGGGAGGCCGAGTCGCTGTCGAATGCCGATTTTTTGAGAAAGGAAAATGATCCGGCCCTGAAGAAGACCGGCTGGGAAGACCAGGTAAACACAAAGTGACCAGATTGTGTCTGCACGCACATATCTGCCGGCATCGGATGTTGGCAGCTGGCTGCTCCAGCGGTCGAGAGAGGTTCAGATCGCCATCGTTTACGGAAGAAGACGACGGCGATGA
>DASPNN010000499.1:0-5362 GCA_035626495.1 Chryseosolibacter sp. | reverse complement strand
CGGAAAAGGAATTCGACCGGACCATTGACTACATACTCGACACGATCAAGGCTTACAAGGACCTGGATCGCAATTCGGCCAAGCTCGTGGAGGAGCAAGGTTTTATGGCGCAGATCCGGCGTGTTCCTCTAGGGGTCGCGTTGTGCATGGGACCGTATAACTACCCGCTCAATGAAACTTTCACTACGCTATTTCCAGCCCTGATCATGGGCAATACCGTCGTGTTTAAACCGGCGAAATATGGTGTCCTGCTGATTCGACCTCTGCTCGAAGCATTCCGTGACAGTTTTCCGGCAGGAGTAATCAACATCATCTACGGCCGGGGTCGCGAAACCGTTGGCGCGCTGATGGAGAGCGGAAAGATCGATGTCTTTGCTTTTATCGGAACCAATAAAGGCGCGAACGAATTGAAACGGCTCCATCCCAAACCACACCGGCTAAAGGCAATCCTCGGGCTTGATGCTAAAAACCCGGCTATTGTCCTGCCGGACGCAGACCTCGACAACGCCGTCGCCGAGTGTATCACCGGGTCGTTATCCTTCAATGGCCAGCGCTGCACGGCACTCAAGGCTTTGCTTGTACACCGGAACATCGTCGACGCCTTCCTTGCGAAATTCAATGACGAGGTCAAAAAGCTGAAACCCGGAATGCCGTGGGATGCGGGCGTTGGACTCACCCCACTGCCAGAGCCGGGGAAGGTTGACTATCTCCGCGAGCTGGTCGAGGACGCAAAACGACATGGGGCCAGCGTTGTGAATGAAAATGGAGGGATGACGTTCGAAACATTTTTTTACCCGGCCGTCGTTTACCCCGTCAACAGCCAGATGCGGCTCTATTACGAAGAACAATTCGGACCGGTTATCCCCGTAGTCCCTTTCGATGATGACGAGGAGGCGATACACTATGTTGTAAACTCCAATTACGGTCAGCAGGTGAGTATTTTCGGAAAAGACTCACGCCGTGTCGCGCGCCTGATGGACGCATTCGCCAACCAAGTCGGACGCATCAATCTGAATTCCCAAAGCCAGCGCGGCCCCGACACCTTTCCATTCAATGGGCGTAAAGATTCCGCCGAGGGGACATTATCGGTGTCCGACGCTCTGCGCGTCTTTTCGATCAGAACTCTGGTGGCCACAAAAAGCACAGATGCCAATAAACAAATCCTCAGCAACATCATACGCAACCGCGAGTCGGCATTCCTGAGCACCGATTACATAATCTAGAGAACAAAGGTCATCTTTCATCCATAAATTATGTATGCATGATCAAGTCATTTTCCATCAAGGTATCGGGTAAGGTTCAAGGTGTATTTTTTCGGGCGTCAGCCAGGGAAAAAGCCGATGCGGTCGGCGTCACTGGATTTGTGAGAAATGAAGCCGATGGCAGTGTGTACATTGAAGTGCAGGGAGAGGAAGACGCAATCGAAGAGTTTATCCACTGGTGCCGTCAGGGCCCCCCAAGGGCAAGGGTCGATCGGTGCGAGGTGCGTGAGATCGATGGAGGAGATTATCAGGACTTCGAGGTCAGGCGAGGTTAAGCCATCTTGCGGACGATTCCTTTCTGAGGATGGATCCGGATCTCGAAAAAGTTCGAGATAAAAACATTCATCCGGTTGTCGACCATGAGTACGGGGCTATCCGTCGGATAGAATACGGTCAGGTCCAGGACGGCTCGCAGAAAGGATTGATGTTTACAGAATTCTTTAGTCCATTTCTTGAACTGCTCCGACCACTCGTCGCGGTAGCGTTGGTAAGGATCCGTGCCGTCAAAAAGGAACTGCAACTGGTTGTCGTTGTAGTACATGTACCGGAAGATTCCCATCAACGTGATATAAAACTGGTCCAGGTGACGGAAATCGGTCCCGGAATGTCCCTGAATCTTCAACGCCGTCTCATCCGCGATGCCGAGCGGGTTGCTGCGCAGCAGGTACTCGACTTTTACGTAATCGACCAGGTGCTGAAGGAGTTGCTGTTTTGCCGAGAGCTGGGACGCTTCCAAAACATAATTCTTGTCGAGCGGAAAGAATTTTCTAAGCACCTGTGTACAAAGTTTAACAAAATTAATAAAAAAGGCCTTCTGTGGTAGAAGGCCGTTTATGGATCTCGAATTTTTTATGATCTAAAACTCGTCCGCGCTTGCGTGTTCATAGGACATCTTGTATTGCTCCGGGACGTCACCACTCCGCAAGGCACCTACAGGGATAGAGGGATAGATTTCTTCGAACGTCCGGACTTCATTCATGAATACGCGGCGGTTGATCATATGCCTGTTCAGCTTGCGCGAATCGCTTATTCCGGCAGCCCCCAACAACTCCACAAAGCTGTCTACTGTATGCTTGTGGAAGTTGGCCACACGCGTCTTCTTGTCTTCAACAACAAGGCCGTTCACCAGCTTGGGGTCTTGCGTTGCCACCCCGGTAGGGCAGGTGTTGCGGTTACACTCGAGCGCCTGGATGCAGCCAAGAGCCATCATCATGGCCCGTGCAGTGTTGCACATATCGGCGCCCAATGCAATGGCCCTGACCATCTGGAAGCCGGTGAGGATCTTACCGGAGGCAATCAGCTTGATATGCTGCCGGATGTTGAAGCCTTTGAGAATATTGTCGACGAAAGCCAATCCGTCAAGCAAGGGTGCGCCAACGAAATTTGAAAACTCCGGTGGTGCAGCGCCGGTGCCGCCCTCGCCCCCGTCCACCGTGATAAAGTCCGGATAGATGTCCAGCTCGATCATCGCCTTGCAAATTGAAATGAATTCACTTCGCTTGCCCACGCAAAGCTTGAAGCCGACGGGCTTGCCGTCCGAAAGGTCCCGGAGTCTTTTGATGAAACGCACCATTTCCCTGGGCGTCGAAAATGCGCTGTGATAGGGAGGGGAGAATACGGTTGTTCCGGGTTTCACCAGACGGATCGCGGCAATCTCCGGAGTGTTCTTTTTGGCTGGTAAAATGCCACCGTGTCCGGGTTTTGCGCCCTGTGACAATTTAAGCTCGATCATTTTCACCTCCGGGCGCAAGGCGTTCTTCCGAAAAGCATCGTCGTTGAAGTTGCCGGCCTCATCCCGTGCGCCGAAATATCCTGTCCCGACCTGCCAGATCAGGTCGCCACCGTACTTGGTGTGGTGCGGACTGATCCCCCCTTCACCTGTATTATGCGCGAACCCGCCGATCTTCGCCCCTGCGTTTAACGCTTCAACCGCGGCCCCGCTGAGTGATCCGAAGCTCATGGCCGAAATATTCAGCACGCTTGCGTCGTAAGGTTGCCTGCAGTCTTTGTTGCCGACCCGAACGCGCGGCGAGTGATTGACCTTATGCGGATCGATGGGCACAATAGAGTGACTCATCCACTCATATCCTTCCGCATACACGTTGAGCTGTGTGCCGAACGGTGTCGTGTCGATTTGCTTCTTTGCGCGCTGGTAAATAACCGATCGATCAATTCTGTTGATGGGGGCTCCATCGATGTCAGACTCGACGAAATATTGCTGGATCTTCGGACGCAGGTCCTCCAACACATAGCGAAGCCGGCCAAACAGCGGGAAGTTTCGTTTGATGGATTGACGGGTTTGAACCATGTCCGCAATACCCATGTAAATGACAGGTGCGACCAGGGCGAAGGTGAATAAAGCCGGGAGCCAGAAGTACGACCAGACCGAAACACCGAGCACGACAGCAATGCTGCTGAGGATGAATATCTTTCTCATAGTGGGGATAAGTAATTGATCAAATATACTAAATTCGATAATGAAGGTTTGCCGTTTGGTTGCGCGAAATACGGTTTATTCTTACGTTGCAGTAAAAATCAAAGCGGCAATAAGCAGCAGTTTTGAAAGTGTGTGAGATGTATTTTTTAACCCCCGCAAGCAAATATGAAGTCGAAGAAAAAGATCGGGCTGTTGATTGTTATTCTGATCCTGGTCATCCAGGTGATCCAGCCGACCAAGAACCGCGCCGAGGGGCTCGGTGATAATGATATCAGCAAAGTTCTGGACGTCCCGGACGCATTGCATAAGACCATTGTCCACAAGTGTTATGACTGCCACAGCAACAATACCCGCTATCCATGGTATTTTAATGTACAGCCGATCGGCTGGTGGTTGGCCGCCCATGTACACGAAGGCAAGGAACACCTGAATTTTTCTGAATGGAGAAACTACTCCTCAAAGGACGCCGCACACCAGCTCGAAGAAATTGAGGAGGTCACCGAAGATGGCTCGATGCCGTTGCAGGAATATGTCCTTCTTCATCCCGACAGCAAGCTCTCAGAAGAAGATAAAAATGCAATCCTAAGCTGGATCAGGACCGTGGAGAAGTAAACTCAGTTGTACTGAACGAAGGAAGGTGGCCGAACGAAAGACGCGCTGTATTTTACACGCAAATTGCTGCTGATCCTGATATTGAAGCTGCTTAGGTCCTGAAAGGTGCGCGGATAATACATCAGCCGCAACTCCACCGTGCCGAAAACCAGGTTCTCATTACGGGTCCGAATGCCACCGCCTATACCGAAATATGGCTCCGAATCGAACAGCGTTTGATCATGTGGCGCCAGCCATGCCATTTCTCCATATACAAAGGGAGCGAACTTGAAGCCGATCAGTTCGAGTGGAGTGAAAGCCAGGGTCTCGGTATTTAAATGCAATCGTTTTGTGCCCCACAAGCTGTCGGCGGCAAATCCCCGCAAACCGAATTCGTTGTTTATGTCCAAGGGGAAGCTCGTCCTTTGATTGAAGACATAGGTGATGTCACCGCCGAAAACCTGGCGGATCAACAGCTTCCTGTAGGGGATTAAGCGACTGGTCAGATTGCCCGACAGCAACACTACGGCGTCCTCAAGCCCATCATTGTTAAATGCTCCCGCGCGAACAAGTACGTTATAGAATTGACCATTCGGGCTCACGATGGACTTACCCATATCGAAGCCGATGTATGGCCGTTCCGTTCCCAACTGTCGAGCCCACCCCAGGTAAAACGACAACGAATGGCCATAAGGGATGTCCTCGGTTCGGCCAAAGCCATAGATGTACCGGGCTGTATAGAAATTTTGTTTGAAGAAGGTAAACCCTCCCAACATAAATGTCCGGTTGCTATAAATGGGGTTCAGAATTTCCTGGGATTGCTCAGGACGGGTTGTGAAATGCTGGTCAAAAGCGCGAAATGCGAAAAAATGACGGTTCCGGTCGCGGTAATTTCCGTTTGCCCCGATATTGTATCCGATCCAGAAGTCGTTAACCAGGTACTTGTATTTTCTGAAGACCATCTCGTCAATTTCATACACGTTGCGCGACCAGTTGCGGCTGATCTCAAGCCCGCCCGCAAAGCGGGTGTACGGTGACACGAGCGGCCGGTCGAGTTTCAGATAATAGGCTC
>DASPNN010000498.1:0-3141 GCA_035626495.1 Chryseosolibacter sp. | reverse complement strand
AGCTGCAGGACCTGAACCTGCTTTTCCTTCTCCAGCAGGTCGATCCTTTGTTGTTGGCTGTCCGCCATGCTTCGTTGCCGAACCAGGTCTAGCATTTGTTGGATCTGGCGGTTTTCGAGCTCCTTGTTCAAATACTGTTGTTGCCTCAATGCATTTTGCTCTTCCAGTAGCCCAAGTCTCGAGCGTTGGAGTTCAAGTTCTTTTTCGCGTTTCTCGCGTTCGAGCGACGCCTGTGAAAGCAACAACCGGTTCTTTTCCTGTTCCGCCATGAGACGCTGAATCTCATTACGGGTACGTTCAGCTTCCAATTGCCGTTCAACAAGCAGTTTGTTCTTCCGGCGTTCTTTCTGAATGACTTGATCCTGCTGCGCGGCGAAGAGCTCGCTATACCTTCTGAAGGCAGCGAGGTCGTTGCGTTTCAGCATGATCTGGCAGACGAGCTTATAGCTCTCCGTCAATGCAAGGTCGCGCTCGTCGCTGGCCGGTGACGACGATAACATCGCGATGGCGCGGTTTACCTGTTGAAGGGCTTCATCCGCCTTGTTCTGGAGATAGTCGTAGGTGGCAAGGTAGCTCAGGGTCTGGGCGATTTTGACCGGGTCATTCTGCCGGAGTCGGATCTGATATGCTTCCTGCAGAAAGGCGGCTGCTTCTTTCAAACTCCCCATGTTGACGTTGACCACAGCGAAATTGATCAGCATGCTTGCCCGGTCGTCTTCGTTGACCTTGATGTCCTGCTCGGTAATTACTTTATGGCCTTTGTTGAAATGCTCCGCCGACAGGCCGGGCTCCCGCAGCAGGTGATAGATGTATCCAAGATTGTTGTAGGCCTGGACCACCGCAAGGGGATCGTTGGCGCGGCGGGCATACGCCAACATTTCCTCATTCAGCCTGATGGCTTCCCGGTAGTCCCGCCGTTGCATATAGAGGGTCGAGAGTTGTTGCAGGGTCTTGTGGCGCCACCTGCCAGTCCCGGGACGGTGACCGAGACGCTGGAGGATTTCTTTATGAACATCGATCTCGTGGTCCACGTCGCCCAGCTCCCGGTAGCAAAATGCGATATTATTCAGAAGCGGGACGTGATCGGCCGACGCGCTGTCCGTCGCAGAGGCATGATCAAGGTACTCGCGGTAATACGCGATGGCTTTCCCATAAGCCTCTTCAGCCTGGTAATGCCATGCGATTCGCAATTGGAGTGCCGCTTTCGCCGTGCTGTCTGAAACCTCACGGTAGGCCGCAAGCAGCGAATCAATTTGTCCGAATACCGGGCCCCATGCAACGGTAGTGATGACAATGAGAACATATTTTGCAACGCGGACAGAATTGATCATCATATCGGGCAAGGGGCTCATTCGCTTACAACATTAGCCGGAGATCGAGCATGACCGCGCGGCCGGGGATCTGGTAATCAAAAGCATACGGGTTGTTCTTAATAAGTCTCCCATTCGAATCTGTTAAGTTTGTACCGAAAATCCCGACCTCGAGCATATCGGACACCTTATACACCAGCCGAAAGTCGAAGGTCAACCAGCTATCGACCTTGTTGCCGCGTGCAGAATCAAATGCATCGTCGAGATCGGATAATCGTCGGTCAACAGCGCCCTGGTAGTGACCCTGCAGGGATGCGTAACCCGCCTGCGTGCCATATTTCAGACCGACATTCACAACGTGCTGAGGTACCCAGGTCAGCGCGCGCTTACTCAGGCTGATGGTCGGATCCACGATCTTCTCGTCAAGGCGGCGCACGTAAGAATAGTTGGTAAACCCATCAAAATTTCCCGCCTTGAAGGCAAGCTCATTTTCGACGCCCATCGACGTCAGGGAATAGAGATTCGTGCTCAGATTGAAATTCGAAACACTGTAAGCGATCTGGTCATTGAATTCCGTCCGGTAAGCGTTGATCCGCCAGTTAATGTTACTGCTGACTGTGTAGTCGGCGGCGACTTCGAAAGTGGTGACGACTTCCGGCTGCAGCTTCCGGATATTGGAGGCGAGCAGGAAGGTATTCGAGCCAAACAGTTCGGATGCCGCAGGCGTCCTGAACGCGCGCCCAGCCATGAGTTTGATATTCAGGTTGTCCAATGCAGCAAACACAAGGCTGAGTCGCGGACTCATCTTGTCGTATGACCGTCTCTCCTCTCCGCCAATGTCGAGCGCGTTGAAACGAAAGAACGCGTAGTCGTAACGCAGTCCGACCGTTGCCGTCAACCTCTCCCCCAGCTTCGGCGAGGAATACTGCGCAAATACACCCGTGTTGACGAACGGGTTGTCACCCAGCCATGCAAAGTAATCGCCGACATCAACGAACTCGTTGTTGGTCGTGGGTGAAAAGTCTGTATGCAGATTCACATTGCTCAGGTGAAGATCGTCGCCGCCGTATTTAAAGACCGAATTTTCAATTCCGCCCAGCAGCACCGAGTTTCGGCCCAATGCGTAACTGAATTGGGCGCGAGAGAACACATCGGATGTGTGCGTTTTGAGGATCTCGGTGATCCCGTAAGGATAGCCCGGGGTATCCTTTGGAAAGAGCCGTACGTTCCAGTCGACGCCGTGGCGCTGGTATCGTACCAGGTACTCCTGCTGCACTTGCTTTTCCTGATTGGGTGTCTTAAACCGCAGGGCGATCATTCTGCGGTTTTCATCCATATTTTCCGGCTGATCCGGAACATAGAAAAGCCATCCGTGACCGGTTGAAAAGTTCCATGCTTGTTCGTGGTACTGAAGACTGAGGCCACGGAGCTTTCCCTTTGCTTCGATCTTGTTAAAGAAATAATAGCTTGACCGTTTATTGCTTATGTCGAAAGATTGCGTGGTTCCGCGTGAATCAAAGCTCGTGAATTGATTGCCATCCGATTCAAACAAGTTGAAAGCCGAGACAAACGATACACTTTCTGTTTCGTGGCCGGTAAGGATGTCAAAGATCCTGCTGTGGTTGTTGCCTATACGGGTGCGCAGCTCAACTTTCCTGGTGAGATCTTTGGCCGATAACGTGTTGTAGGATATCACGCCGTTCATTGCGTTCGAGCCGTATAATGCCGAACCAGGACCCCTTATGACTTCCATCGATCGCGTGAACACGAGTGGAGTTATTTCCCAGGTGAATGCAGTACCATACATGTTGTCGTTAGACGGAATACCGTC
>DASPNN010000497.1:0-6560 GCA_035626495.1 Chryseosolibacter sp. | reverse complement strand
ACGAAATCCAGGTCGGTAATATCTTTTGGATAACCATTGGTGACGAGCAGATCGCGATAGCCGTCGTTGTCGAAATCCGCCAACAGTGCGCTCCAGCTCCAGTCCGTTGCATAAATTCCAGCCAGATACCCGATATCGGAGAAGGTGCCGTTGCCATTGTTGAGCTGCAAAACATTACGCACATATTGCGGTTGATACTTCTTTTGAAGATTCAGGTAAAACTTGTCGTACCCGATGGTTGAGAACATGGTTTTTTGCCGGAGATTGTCCTCGGGCATCATGTCGGTTACGACAATGTCGTCGAAGCCGTCGTTGTTGATGTCGCCGGCGTCAATACCCATACCGTTATATTCCTGGTGTTTCAGGTAGCTGGCGATCTTATCGGTGAACGTGCCATCCCGGTTGTTGATATACAGGTGATCATTCGAGAGAAAATCATTGGCCGCGTACACATCCGGATAACCGTCCTTGTTGATGTCGTTGACGATGATGCCAAGGCCCCATCCCTCGGTGAGAATGCCTGCTTCGGCAGAAACGTTGCTGTAAACCGGCAAACCGTTTGGGGCGATCTTTTCACATCGGTACAACTTGTCCTGGCTCCTGCCATGACCATCAGCCCGCTGGCCAATGGGGGTATTTTTCGTGTAACGTTCCAACGAGTTGTTCAGCAGATACACATCGAGGTCCCCATCCAGGTCGTAATCGAGAAATGCCGCCTGTGTTGAGTAGGATGAATCCGCAAGACCTGTTTTTGCCGCCACTTCTTCGAAGACAGGGAGTTTGTTTTTGTCGACGCCTTTGTTGATGAATAATAAGTTCGGCGACTTCCGATCTTCTTTCGGGTGGCTTGTGCTGACGTAAATGTCGAGCAGTCCATCCTGGTTTACGTCCGAAAGCGCAACCCCGGTGCACCAGGAACTGGTTGTAACGCCAGCCGTCGAGGTAACATCCTCAAATTTGAAATCGCCCCTGTTCAGATAAAGTCTGGAGGAAACCATGTTCCCTGCAAAGAAGATATCGGTCAGGCCATCGTTGTTGAAGTCTCCGGCACCGACGCCAGCGCCGTTGTATAGATATTCGAAGTTTAAAATATTCAGCGTGTCGCTTTCGGAGATGTGGTTGTTGAAATCAACACCCGTGTGCGAGGAGGGCATCAACTGAAACATGGATTCCCCTTCGCGCGAACAGCCCGAAAGGAGCATCGCAACAAGAAATGTACAGCCAGCGAGTTTCGGGACGCTCATCGTCATTCAAGGAATGTGATATTAATGAAAAATCCAAAGCATGGTTGAGGTGCTTTGGATTTTTCAATGCATGTGTTATCTGTTAATAGCCAGGGTTCTGGTGGCTTTGATCGATCTTGTCGTTATTATCGATTTCATTCTGTGGTATCGGCATCAGATCCTTGAATCCGGCGATCGGTGAAAATGTGGTTTTGCCGTTTTTCCGCCAGCGGATGACATCAAAATTCCGGACCTCTTCACCAGCGAGCTCAACCATTCTTTCGTGCATGATGGCGCGGAAAATTTCGGCCTTGCTGTTTACCGGATAGGCTGCCGTCGGATACGGAGGCATGTTTACACTCGGCCGTGCCCGAACCTGATTCAGGTAAGCGATCGCCGCTGCACTGGTTCCGACCTCATTTTCGCATTCGGCGAGCAACAGCAGCACGTCGGCGTACCGGAACACGCGATAGTTGATCCCGATCCTGTCGTAAAATCCACCCGGGTCGAGCTTGTACATCACAGAATATTTTTTCCAGCTGATTTTTTGCTCAACACCGTTGAAGGTGGAGAGATTTCCCTGCTGCGCCGCGTCGGTCAGTATTTTCGGTGAGCCCGGATCGCCATAGGTATCACCTGTAAAGTAAAAATTATACCTCAGGCGGGGGTCGTTCGCTTCGAACTCGGCGAGCAAGAGGTCGGAAGGGATCAGGTTCCGCCATCCGATCGCGGAATATTCCTGGGAACGTATCCACGACTCATTTGGACCATAGTCGTTGCCCTCCCCGTCCCAGTTGTAATTGCCATTGGACGTAAAGGAAATTTCCCAAATCGATTCCTGATTGAACTCCGATTCTTCCGTGAAATTATCGAAGTAGTTATTCATCAGCGAATACCCCATTGCTTTGACGTCTTCCAGCTGCGTCTTTGCGCTGGCATAGTCACCAAAAAAGAGGTTCGCCTTTGCGTGTAAGACTTTCGCCGCGCCGCGTGTCACACGTCCCAGATCATTGCCACTGTAGGACGTGGGCAGGTCATCAAAGATGCTGGCCAGCTCCGACGTAATGAATTGATAGACTTCCGTGTCTGTTGCCCGCGGTTGCGTCTGGTCTATTGCTGTTGCGTGTGTCTTCATCAAGGGAACCCCGCCCCAAAAGCCCATCAACTGGTAGTAGGCGTACGCGCGCAGGAATTTGGCTTCTGCGATATACCTCGCCTTGAGTGTCTCGTCCATGGACACTGCCGGTGCCGATGCGATGACTGCGTTTGCGCGATGGATGACAAAGTACAGGGCACTCCACACCGGGGTGAGGATTCCATTGGAAGGTGAATGCGCGCCGATCAGGATCTGTGCCCTGGGTGCTTCAAGCTGGCCTCCACCGGTTGCAAATTCTCCGGAGCGAAGATCGTGCATAAAAAAATACTCGCGCCCGTGCAGGTTGTTGTTCTGCGTGGCAGCATACACCCCGTTCAGTGCCCGGCTGATCTCGTCAGCGGTCTGGAAATATGTTTCACTGGTCTGGTTCCCGACGTTGGTCTTGTCAAGCGCGTCATCACCACAGCTTGTCGCCAGCATGCTTGCCAGTATTGTAAGGATAAATATTTTGTTTTTCATGGTAGAAAAATTTTCGTTCATAATGGATCAAAAACCGAGTTGCAAACCGCCCATGATTGTTCTCGCCTGCGGGAATTGTCCGTAGTCGATACCCGAGATCAGGCTCGAATTGTTTCGGGCCCCAATCTCCGGATCGTAACCTGTGTACTTGGTGATGGTGACCAGGTTCTGGGAAGACACGTAAATGCGCAGGCGGGAAAGGCTTCCCTTCGCAAAACCACGCAGCACATCGGCGGGGACATTGTAACCAATGCTGACGTTCTTGAGCCTGAGATAAGATCCGTCTTCGACAAACCTGTCTGACGCCCGTGTGTTGCCGTTCGGATCGCCGCTGACCGCGCGCGGAATGTCGGTATTGGTATTATCGGGTCGCCATGCATTCAATACTTCCTTTTCCGCACCAAACAGACGAAGCATACCTTGCGTGAGCACCTTGGTTCCGTTGTAGATCTTGTTCCCATGAACGCCCTGGAAAAAGAACGTGAAATCGAAGTCGTTATAGTTGGCGGAAAAATTAAGGCCGTAGTTGAATTTTGGCAGGTAGCTTCCCAGGTACTGCTGATCAAGGAGGTTTATCACACCATCTCCGTTGAGATCCTTGAACCGGATGTCGCCGGGCGCGGTAAACTGGCCTTTATTATCCGGGTCGTTATACTCTTCCATATCGACTGTTCCGTCTTCGTTCATGGGCAGGTTTTGCAATGCAGCCGCAGGTCTGCCGTCGGGGCCGATAATTTCCGACACACTCTGGAATAAACCATCGGTTTTCCATCCATAAAAACCCTGGATGGGATATCCAGCCTCGGTCCGGGTAATGTTGTTCGGTCCATAGTCGGCATTTAATCCGGCGCTGATGGTGCTGTTGGGAATGTACAGATCTGTTACTTCGTTGCGCGTGATCCCGATATTGGCGGAAACGTCGAAGCGCAACCCACCCGTGCCCTTGTGATAACCTGCGATGAACTCGAATCCCCAGTTCTTCATCTCGCCCAAATTGCCAAGGTAGTTGACCGCGTAGCCGAGAGAAGGCGCGAGCGGAATCTGGAGGAGTAGGTTGTCTACTTTCCGGTTGTAGTATTCGGCGCTCAGGGTGAAGCGATTCTCCCACAACCCCAGGTCAAAGCCATAGTTGGTCATGGTCGTAGTTTCCCACCCGAGCTCGTTATTCGGAAGCTGGTTGAAGTAGGCGCCGCCCGTATTGACGTTGTTAAACGGATACGTCGTGTTGGTGAAAATACTGGATTGCCATGCAAATGGGGCGATGCTGTTCACACCGAGCTTTCCGTAACTGGCTCTGAGCTTGAGCTCGGAGACCTGGCTTACGCTGCGCATGAAATTCTCATCGCTTATTCTCCAGCCAACGGAAAGGCCGGGGAAGTTGCCCCACTGGTGGCCGGGCGCAAAGCTGGAGAAGCCATCTCTGCGGAAAGAAGCGCTGAGCAGATATTTGCCGTCGAACTCATAATTGACGCGGCCCAGGTAAGAGAGCAGCGTTGTTTCGGTATGACCACCTCCATTCACCGCCTGGTTTGAACCACCACCCAATACGTGTACCGCGTTCGAAGATTGCTGCGCGGATGCGTTGGTGAAATTGTTGTTGAAATCCTGACGCTCGGCAACCGCGATGAAATTGATCACGTGTTTTCCGACGGTTTTGTCAACAGTAATCTGATTGGAGAGGAGCGGCGAGAAGAAATTGCCGCGGTTATCCTGAAGGTTGTGTGTCGTCCTTGCGCGGTAACCGTCGTTATATATTGGCTGATCATTGAAGGTGCGACTTGTCGTAAAATCGCCGCCAGCAGAGAATTTGTAGCGCAGCCATGGGGTGATGGAAGCTTCTATATAGGCGGTTCCAAAAATCTTGACCACATCGGTTTTGCTCATGTCCATCAGCGCGACCCGCACCGGATTCTCAGGGTCGGATCCATCGGAAGCATCTGCCGCCCTGTATCCACCCTGTAAAGTCGGATCATGGATGGGCAAGTAGGGTACCTGGTGCACAATGTGCTGGAGCTGCGGACGTCCCCCGCCATTGAGCGCGGCCGCGGTAGCAGGTTCGTTTTGCGTATTGGTGTATGAGACCGTAAAGTTTTCGCCAAACCTGAACATCTTGCTGATCTTGCTTTCGGAATTCAGTCGGAAGCTATAGCGTTCGAAACCGGTTCCCAGCATAATACCGTCCTGCTTGAAATAGCCGGCTGAGGTAAAGAATTTGGTTGCGTCACCTGCATTGGACAACGAGACCTGGGTTTGCGTGATCGGCGCCGTGCGGAACATGGCATCCTGCCAGTCCGTTTCAGTTTCAGCATAAGTTTGTGAAGCGCCCGGGTAGATCGGCTGGTTCATGTTGCTGAAACGGGTAGGCAATGCCGCGCCGGCGTTTGTCACCAGATCAGTGCCATAGCGGATATACTCCTCTGTATTCAAGAGATCGAGCAGTTTCCATGCAGTCTGGGCACCGTAGTAGGAATCCACGTCCACGTGCATTCTCTTGTCCTTGGACCCTTGCTTGGTGGTGATGATGACCACACCGTTGGCGGCGCGTGACCCGTAGATCGCAGAAGCTGCCGCGTCTTTGAGAATTTCCACCGACTCGATGTCTTTCGTATCAAAGTTGTTTAGGTTGGTCGGCTGATTGATCGGAAAGCCGTCGACCACATAGAGCGGGTCGGAATTTCCTGTGATGGAGCCGATACCGCGAATGCGTACGATGGGAGCTGTGCCGGGAGAACCATTATTGGTGATGGACACACCCGGTATACGTCCCTGCAGCGCGCTTTCAACGCCCGGAACGGGCAGCGCCGAAATCTCAGTGGCATCCACGGAAGCTACCGCGCCTGTAAGGGAAGAGCGTTTTTGTGTACCGTAGCCGATAACCACTACTTCACTGAGGTTTACGATGTCGGGGCTGAGCTGAAGGTTGATCACCTTTTGTGCGCCCACGGTGACCTCCTGGGTCGTGTAGCCGATAAAGCTGACGACCAGCACGGAATTTTCGTTTTGAACTGCCAGGGTGTAGCGTCCCTCGCCATCGGAAGTTGTGCCATTGGTCGTCCCCTTCTCCAGGATGTTTACTCCTGGAAGCGGGCTGTTATTTTCATCGGTTATGCGCCCGGAAACGACGACTTCCGGTATCGAGACCTCCGCGATTTTCTCAGACTCCGATACCGGTCTGAGCAAAACTTCTTCATCGACGGCTATGAATTCCACATCTGGAGTAAAAAGCTCGTCCAGCACTTCACTCAACCTGGCATTATTTACATTGAGAGAAACTTTGCGCGATGCCTGAATGTGCTTGGACCGATAGGTGAAGTTCACTTCGACCTGTTTTTCGATTTCCAGCAGGATGGATTTTATTTCCATGTCGCTCACATCGAGCGTCACCTTGCTGTCCAGCACGCCCTGCCCCTTTGTGGGACCGGCGGAGGCCAGGGTTGTCAGAACAACCATTATCATCAATTGAGCCGCGGTTATTTTCATTATAGTAATGAGGGCATCTTGAATTGATCTAAAATTATTCATACTTTATAATAAGTTTTTGTTGAAAAGGCAAAAATGAAGGCCGTGTGCCGGATACCCCGGCGCAGGGTGCAAAGCCGGTGATGCTCGAACATCATCGGCTTCTTTTTTCATGGGGGGTCAGGTAAAATTTATCATAGGCATGTTTGATTTAGGTGGCTAATTACATCCTGTTCCTTGGATAACGATTTGGGTTTCTTCCA
>DASPNN010000496.1:0-4258 GCA_035626495.1 Chryseosolibacter sp. | reverse complement strand
CCTTTCTTCGCAAAAAAGCCAATTTCGCTGCGGGCACGGAACTTTGACAGCGATAAGATCAAGGTTAACGATAAAGTCGGAAACCCGATCCAGATTGGTGTGATCCTGGTTTGGCAGGTGCGCGACACCTACAAAGCCGCTTTTGATGTTGACAACTATGAAACCTTTGTCAAGCTTCAGACGGACTCCGCCGTCCGCCGGCTGGCCGGTTTGTATCCATACGACAACTTCGATACCGATATGGAAGTGACCTTGCGTTCAGGCCACGAAGAAGTGAATACGGCACTGGAAGAGAATCTGAAGAACCGCCTTGAAATGGCGGGCATTCACGTGATTGAAGCGCGGATCGGACACCTCGCGTATGCACCGGAAATCGCGGGGGCAATGCTCCGCAGGCAACAGGCCTCTGCAGTAGTGGCGGCAAGATATAAAATTGTCGAGGGGGCCGTGAGCATGGTTCAAATGGCACTTGACCACCTTGCCAACCAACAAATTATTGACCTTGACGAGGAGCGCAAAGCGGCAATGGTCAGCAACCTGATGGTGGTGCTTTGCGCCGACAAGGATGTGAATCCGGTTGTCAACGCCGGGACCTTGACGCCATAGAGTTTATGAAATCATTGCATCACCATAGCGCGCGGACACTACGGCAGGTAACCCCTTTCGAGGTTGCTCGTAGTGGCCGCTTTTTTTTGGATGACGGTTTTCCGTCTATTGAACGCCGGCCATACGGCCTACCGGCCTTTTGACAATGCAACGAAAGCGCAATGGCACAAAAAAAACCATTTATTTTACGACTGGATCCAGAGTTGCTCAAAGCGCTTGAAAAATGGGCTGCCGACGAATTTCGGAGCACGAACGGTCAGATCGAATGGATTGTCAACAAGGCTCTGAAGGAGTCCGGCCGTTTAAAATCAAAAGGAAAATCTGAATAATGATTTCAGAACCATTATTTTTGAAGATTGGATTATTATGAGAGGATTTACGATTGTTCATGTTCTGCTCTTCCTGCTGGCACTGCTGGTTTACAATTGTGCCCGTGCCCAGGATTATGTTGTCAGCATAAAGGGTGACACGCTTCGCGGCGATACAAAACCGATCGCGTTTGGCATTGATAAAAAAGTCCAGGTAACCCTGGCCTCGAAGAAAAAGACCACCTTATCAATTTTTCAGGTCAAGGAGTTCCGATACCGGGGAGATTTGTTCCATCCGGTAAAAAATGAAAAGGGTTACACCTTCATGAAACTGGTTCGTGGGGGCTACCTGTCCCTGTACGCGTTTCAGTTAGAGAACCAGCATACCTATGATGGCTTGTATCTGGTGAAGCGTGATGGCGCGCGGACCGAAGTTCCCAATCTCGGCTTTCGCAAAGTGGTCGGAAAGTTCCTTGAAGACTGCGCGGGCATCACCTCGAAAATCCAAAGCGGTACGTACGGAAAAAAAGACATCCTCGCCGTTGTCGACGAGTATAATGAATGCATCAGCCAGCGGACAAATGTGTTTACCTCCGCCACAATCCGCCAGGAAGAGAACAAGAAGGACATTTCCGAGTGGAACAAACTCGAAGACCAGGTGAAATCCAGACCGGAATTCGACGGCAAAGCCGACGTGCTGGAGATGATCAGCGACATCAAAGGCAAAATCAAGCGGGACGAAAAAGTACCGAACTTCCTGGTAGAAGGTTTGAAGAAGTCACTCGCCGGGTCGGATGACCTGTTGGCGCAACTCGACAGCGCGCTGAACGAACTGAAAAGCAATCAGTGACCGGCCCTGAACCGCAACAGGATCGCGGAGCGGTTTTCAAACAGTACGTACGCACAGCAAACCATTACGAGCCAGGCAAGCGCAAACAGGTAGCCGCCGTCACCCTCGACGCCAATGCCGAGAATTGTCAGGTGCATGAAAATCGCACCAGCCATCAGACCCGCGCCTAAAGCAGCACCTAGCCATGCCGTTGCATTGATCAGCAACAACACCGCCGCAATAAGTTCCAGCACCCCAACGCCGATTCGACCCCAGGGCTCCATCCCTACGGTTGTGAAAATCCACACAGATTCGGGCGCGCCCGTGAATTTGAAATACAATGTCTGAAGCATGATCAAGGCTGCAACAATGCGCGCTGCCCAGTAGATAAATTTCCTGGTACTCATAATACAAAGTTAAAACTTATTGTGCTCCGAAAAGTGTCGCGGCCGCGACTTGCGCTTTTCTTTTTTTTATGTACCTTTTCCCGACATGGATAAATTCGACATCGACCCCAACATCGCGAAGGCCAAGACCATTTCGACCGACTTTTATCTGCGGCCCGAATTTTTTGAAATATCGAAAGAGAAGATCTTTGCAAGATCGTGGCAGTTCATTGGCGATACCGATCAGGTGAAGGAGCCAGGCTGGGTCACCCCCGTCAACCTGCTCGGAAGTTACCTCGACGAGCCGCTGATCCTGAGCCGCGACAAGACCGGGAATGTACGCTGCCTTTCCAATGTGTGTACCCACCGCGGCAACCTGCTTGTCGAACGCGCGTGCAAACTGAATGACATTCGCTGCAAGTACCACGGACGAAGGTTCAGCCTCGATGGAAAATTCCTGTCCATGCCGGAGTTCAAAGAAGTCGAAAACTTTCCCACGGAGGACGATCACCTCACCAGCCTGCCCGTTTATCAATGGGGCAAACTCCTGTTCACGTCCCTCCAGCGCGGAAATGATCCCGCCCGGTATTTTCAAGCCATGGCCGACCGGGTCAAATGGATGCCATTGGAAGAATTCAGCTTCCGTCCCGAGTTGTCCCGGGACTACCTGATTGACGCGAACTGGGCCTTATACTGCGAAAATTACCTCGAAGGATTCCACATACCCTTTGTCCATGCGGGCTTGAACGCGGTGATCGACTACGGCAACTATACGACCGAACTATTTCCCTATTCGTGCCTTCAGCTCGGACTTGCCAAGGAGGGCGACGATCTGATCTTCGATATACCCGCCACCTCTCCGGACCATGGCAAAAAGGTAGCAGGGTATTATTTCTGGGTGTTCCCCAACATGATGTTCAATTTTTATCCGTGGGGGCTGTCGATCAACCTGATTCAACCACTCGCCGTAGGAAAAACGAAAGTCTCGTTCTTATCCTATGTGTGGGACGAGAACAAACTCAGACAAGGTGCGGGTGCGGACCTGCACCAGGTTGAAATGGAGGACGAAGACGTCGTGCAGAATGTCCAAAAGGGAATCCGGTCGCGTTTTTATAAATATGGACGCTACTCTGTCAAACGCGAAACAGGCACGCACCATTTCCATCGTCTGCTTGCTGAATCACTGAAATAAATGCATCAACCCGAAAGGCTTAATCCCACCTTCGGTCTCTGGACAAGTATCTCGCTGGTCGTCGGCGGCATCATCGGCTCCGGTATATTCATGAAGCCCGCGGTCATGGCTTCGCAACTGGGCTCGCCCGAGTTGCTCATTGCCATCTGGATTCTGGCGGGCATCATCACCCTTTTCGGCGCGCTCACCAACGCGGAAGTTGCTGCCATGATTCCGGAAACGGGCGGCCAATTCGTATTCTTCCGCCATATGTACGGCGACTTCGTGGCGTTCCTTTACGGCTGGGCGGCGTTCGCGGTGTTTAACACGGCAGGCGTGGCATCGATCGCCTATGTGCTCGGCACCTACATCGAATATTTTATTACGCTGCCGAGATTTGATGCCGAAGTTGAAAAATCCATCTCCTTCCAGATTCCCTTTATCGGATCCATATTTCCATTCGAGAACATCGGCGTGAAGGGGGCCACAATCCTCATCGTCGCCCTGCTGACATGGGTGAATTACCGGAGTAAGGAATCCGGTGGTAACATCCAGATCATCTTCACTGCTCTGAAAGTGGTGGCCATCGCGGTGATCATTTTTGGGATACTTTTTTCCGGGAAAGGACGGGTGGCGAACTTCCTGAGCGACTCTTCAATTGTTGACCCGCAGGGTTGGGCAATGATCGGTGCCATTGTCGCCGCGCTCTCAGGAGCATTCTGGGGATACGACGGATGGAACAATATCACCTTCGTCGCTGGCGAAATCAGGGACCCCCAGAAAAATATTCCAAAAAGTTTACTGCTCGGGCTGATCATCTGCATTGTGATTTACGGCTTTGTCACGCTCTCTTATCTCTACGTGCTGCCCATTGACGTTGTGGCGAACTCGAAACTTGTCGCTGCCGATGCAGCCCAGGCGATTCTGGGAGCTGTCGGAGCCGCTCTGATATCGGTAA
>DASPNN010000495.1:0-3844 GCA_035626495.1 Chryseosolibacter sp. | reverse complement strand
ATCAAAAAACGAGTTCCTGCATGCCTGCCAATCCTCACTGAGGAAGTAGCAGGCCTCAAAGCATTGCCAATCGTCCTGAATGAATCGAATAACTTCAAGCGGTATGACATGAACGCCATCCTGGGCATCAGCGACAGGACTGGAAATCCGGTAAGAATCTTTGCCGATGGGTCTGCTTCTATTCAATGGCCCCGACATTCGAACGCTTGACGGCAACGGGAGTAATTCCTTCCCGGCAAATCACAGATCTTTACAGAGGAGTATACGGTAGTCCGCGAGCATTTCACGCGGTTCCACATCCACGATTGAGAATCCATTAGAGAGTGCGAAGTGGAGCATTGCTTTGTGCTTGTTACGCGTCTTAAAAACAATGCGGCGATAGCCATTTTCCCGCGCCCACTGTTCCTGATGCATGGCCAGGGCTTTGGCGACGTGCAGGTTCCGGAACTGCGGCACGACACCTCCCATCCAACTGTAAAAGGATCCGTCGCCGAACTTATCGTAGCCGACCTTGAATCCTGCGCAGGCGCCGTCGACATAGGCGATCAACACCAAAGAGGTTTTCTCTCTCATCCGGTTGCGATACTCAGCCGGCGGATGGGGGTCTTCAAGCTCCGGCACCTGACAAGAGACGCGCCAAGCCGTTTCGATGTCTCCTTTTTCGATCTTCAGGTCCATCTTAAGCGCAACGGATCAAAATATCATTCGACGATGTCGGCGGCGACACCTGCAGACTTCATCAAGGATCCCGGACCATACAGGATGGTGCCAGCCCGCGCACCGGTGTGTTTGTTGTCTTCGAGAGTAACCACACCGTTGACGATTACAAACCGGAAGCCAGACGAATATGCATGTGGCTGCTGAAAAGTGCTCAAATCACCCACGGTTTTTTCGTCAAATACAACCACGTCGGCTGCGAACCCTTCCCGGAGGAGTCCGCGGTCTTTCAGCTGAAAACGTTGGGCTGGCAGCGAAGTCATGCGCCGCACAGCTTCTTCGAGCCTGAGCACGGCAAGTGACCGTACATAAAGACCCAACACGCGCGCGTTCGTACCATAAGCCCGCGGGTGTGGTACGCCCGAACTATAACGTACAATGCCTGCATCCGATGCGAACATATTGAAAGGATACTGCATGATCCGGCGCAGGTCGCTTTCATCCATGCTGAAATAGACCATTTGTGCGCTGCCGTTGGCTACCATTTCAAGGACAGTTTCGACCTCATCCGCGGCCTTATTTTTTCGCCCTTTCAGAATGTTAATTTGTGAAATCGTTTTGCCATTGACCGTTGTGTCCGCCCCATAACGGGCCACAAGGGCGTAGTTGTAATTCTTAAGCTGCTTGTGCTTCAACATAGCCAGCATTTCGGCTTTGATTCTCTTGCGGGTTTCCGCATCATTCAGCCTCCATAACAAGGAATCTTTTCCCCCTGAAAACACCCAGCTTGGAACCAGGATGTTCAGTGTGGTGCTGCTGGCCACGTAAGGATACTGGTCGATCGTGACATCGACACCCTCCTGCCGCGCGCGCTCGACCTGAGACAGGGTGTTGACGGACTGGCCCCAGTTCGGCTTGTATGTAACTTTGAAGTGGGAGATTTCCACCGGCATCTGCGCCGTACGACCAATGTGGATTGCCTCATCGACCGCCGCGGTCACATCGTCGCCTTCGTCGCGGATGTGGGAAACATAAACGCCGTTGTATTTGGCCGAAGCCTTGGCAAGGGCCACGACTTCCGCCGTCTTAGAATACGTACCTGGCACGTAGATCAGTCCCGTCGACAATCCTACTGCTCCGTCCTGCATCGCTTTCACGACCATTGCCTCCATCGCCGCCTGTTCTTCCGGCAGCGGATCGCGTTGACCGTCGCCCATGACTGCCCGCCGCACACTGTTGTGTCCGATCAGCGTAGCCACATTCAATGACATCCGCACGCTGTCGAGTCGAAAAAAGTATCTGGAGACATCGGTGTTGGATGACCCACAGTTGCCTGTTACCACAGACGTGACGCCGTCGAAAATAAAGTTTCCCGCAGTCGGAATCTTCAGGTCATTTCCTTCAATGTGGGTGTGGACGTCGATAAATCCGGGTGCAACGATCAACCCTTTAGCATCGATGACCCTGAGAGCCTGGGAGGGGTCGATCATTCCGACTTTACCAATGCGGCCGTCTTTTATACCGAGGTCGGCGTAAAACCACGAATTGCCGCTGCCATCAACGATCTTGCCGCCTTTGATGACCAGATCGTAGGTTTGCGCTTGCGAGGCTACTGCCACGGCGAGTAAGAACAGGGACGAAAGGAATCGCTGCATCATAGAACTTTATCGAAGATGTGTTAAAACAAGATACGGCATTTATTGTGTCTGTACTTCACAGACCATCCGAATGGTCACATGAATGATCCGGGCGGTAGAAACGGGAAAATTGCGAACCAAAGAGACTGGCTATTTCCGTTTGGCCGTCATGTAAAAAATAAGCTTGCCTCCGTTGACGATCTCGCCGTGTGTGAGGTACGTCCGGTTTAGCGGTTGACCGTTGAGCTCAATTTTTTGAACGTAGACATTCTTGTCGCCCTGGTTCCGTGCTTCCACCGTAAATGACTTTCCGTTATCAAGTTTCAGGGTAGCAGCGTGAACGACGGGGCTGCCTAACGCATACTGGTCCGATCCGGGGGCAACCGGGTAGAAGCCGAGCGCGCTGAAAATGTACCATGCGCTCATCTGTCCGCAATCGTCGTTGCCGCCGAGCCCGTCCGGCGCGGCCTGGTATTGTTTGCGCAGGATCATACGGACCCGCTCCTGGGTTTTCCACGGTTCGTCTGTCCAGTTGTACAGGTAGGCAGCGTGGTGGGCTGGCTCATTACCATGCACATAGTTGCCGATAATACCCTCGCGCGTGATGTCTTCGGTATGCGCAAAGAATTCGTCGGGCAAGTGCATCGTGAACAGCGAGTCGAGGTGAGCGGTGAAGGCTTTTTTTCCGCCCATTGCAGCGATCATTTGTGCAGGGTCGTGTGGGACGTACAGGCTGTAATTCCATGCATTACCCTCGATGAATCCCTGGTTGTGGGTGCTGAGAACATCAAACTCCTTCCGGAAGGTGCCATCGCTCATCCTGGGCCGCATGTAGCGGCTCTTGGTGTCAAACACATTTCTCCAATAGCCCGACCGGATCATGAACTCGTCGTGAATTTCCTTGCGGCCGATTTTTTTTGCGTGCTGCGCAATGCACCAGTCGTCGTACGCGTATTCCAGCGTCTTGGAAACCGAATACGGGTTTTTATCTTCCGCCACATAGCCATGCTGCATGTAGTATTCAAGGCCATCATATCGCTTCTGGCGAGCGGTCGCCACACAAGCATCGAGGAGCTGTCCATTTGTGTCGGAGATCCCGCCTTTGATAACCGCGTCGGCGATGACGGAAACGCTGTGATATCCGATCATGCACCAGTTCTCGTTGCCGTGGTGCGACCATACCGGAAGCATCTTCATCACACTTTGTTGATAGTGGGCGGCCATGGACCGGACCATGTCCGCATTCCGCGCCGGCTGGACGAGGTTGAAGAGCGGGTGAAGGGCGCGGTATGTATCCCATAGGGAGAACGTGGTATAGTTCGTAAACCCATCCGCCTTGTGGTTATTCTGATCCAGCCCGCGGTACATCCCATCCGCATCCATGTAGACGGTGGGCGCCAAAAACGTGTGGTACATGGATGTATCAAAGTTGACCCTATCGTTCCTGCTGATGGTCGTCACTTCTATTGTTCTCTACTCATCATTCCAGGAGTCGCGCGCCTCTTTTCAGACATCATCAAAATCCCAGTGCGGGATCTCCTGTTGCAGGT
>DASPNN010000494.1:0-5917 GCA_035626495.1 Chryseosolibacter sp. | reverse complement strand
CCGCACCATCGACTCGTTGACCAGTACCGCATACGTTGTATCCGAGGCCACATCGCGCGAAAAGTCCCTGCCTTGCACGATTTCCATCCCGAGTGTTTTTACAAAATCGAAATCGGCTCCGAAAAGATCGACACCGCGGTCTGAAAGCTTACCCTCATTGTCTTCGACCTTCAGCAGCAACTTGTTGATCCCTTCCCCGGGTGAAGAATTCGCCATGCCCACATTGGAAACTTCCTTGACCTGGCGCAACCGGTCTACCAGCACCTGGGATTTCTCCCGCTGCGACCGCTCGTTCAGGGCAATGCGCATCACCCGCTCTTTGTCAAAACCCAGGTCCTTGTTCCGGAGAAACTGAAGTTGATCGTACACCACCAGCGTCGAGATCAGCATGAAAATCGAAATAACAAACTGAAATACCACGAGCACCTTGCGCAACACCACCGTCCCTCCGCGCGCTGCGAGCTTGCCTTTAAGCACATTCACCGGGTTAAAGCCCGACAGGTAAAACGCCGGGTAGCTTCCGCCGATCACGCCGACGAAGATCACGACGCCCAGCAAGCTGAGTAATACAACCGGTTGAAGAATATAGCTGAAAGGAAGCTGCTTGTTCGCAAGAAAGTTGAACGCAGGCAACAAGGCGTAAATGAGAATCATGCTCACCACCAAAGCTATGAGGGCCAGCACCACAGACTCTGTGAGAAACTGCGAGACCAGCTGCCGCCGTTGAGAGCCCATCACTTTCCGGACACCCACCTCCTTGGCGCGGTTCGCCGACCGCGCGGTTGCCAGGTTCATGTAGTTGATGCACGCAATGATCAGCATGAACGCGGCGACGACGCCGAAAATGTAGATCACGTTGATGTCGCCCCCCGCCTCGGCCTCGTCCTGAATTTTCGAGTACAGGTGAATGTCGGTGATCCTTTGCATCTCGTACTGGATCTTGATTCCGAACTGGTCGAAAATCGGGTTGACTTTTTCCTTGATCACCTTTCCAAGGCTCTCATTCATCTTGCCCAGGTCATACCCTTCGGGCAGCTGGATGTAGGTATAAACTCCGAAATTTCCCCAGCTGCCCTGAAAGTTGGGCCGTGTGTTGCGGGAGATCAGGGCATCAAAACGAAAATGTGAGTTCAGCGGAACGTCCTTCATCACGCCGGTGACCTTGAAATCTTCTCCTTCCTTATTCTGAAGGGATTGACCAAGCGCGGCAGTCGCCGATCCGAAATATTTGACAGCGACTTTTTCGGTAAGCACGATCGAGAACGGATTGTCGAGCGCGGTTGCCATGTCGCCACCCACCCACTCGTAGGTGAACATGTCGAACACCGTGGAATCGGCAAGGAAGAATTCATTCTCGGTAAACTGCTTGTCGCCGTTCTTGTAAAGCGTGCTCTGAGTCCCAAAAAACCGCACCGCATTTTTTACTTCCGGGTAGTTGTCCCGCAACTCGTCCGCGAGCGGTATCTGCGCAACCGCCCAGGTAAATGCATTGTCAGGCTCTTTAATATTGGAAACAATGCGATAAATATTGTTCGCATTCTTATGGTACCGGTCAAAGCTCAGCTCGTCCAGGATGTACATCAGCAGCAGCAGGCTGCAGGTAATCCCGATGGTCAGGCCAAGGACGTTGATGGCACTGTAGGTTTTATCCTTGAGGATATTTCTGATAGCAATCTTCAGCAGGTTTTTCAGCATAAGCGGGCAATGAGATTTTCAAACAATAGAGTTAGGATGGAGTTGGAAGGACAAAAGTTGTATCAGAAGGAAAAAAAAGAGGCTCACCCGGACATAACCTAAACCTAATAAATGTAGCCGGCTGAGCACTCCTAATGATATCGGCTTGAAGGGTTCAACTACTGTGCCTCTTTTTCTCGGGGGCGAAAAAGGCCGATTGGTGTCATTTAAACACGTATTCCGCGCAAATCCCTATATCCGCTTGTCCACAACCGAAAAAATATGTCCAGTGGCGGACAGCAGTGCGGCAATTATGCCGGCAAAAATTTTCTCCGTCGCAACAACGTGGCCGAAATCAGCGTGATCACGATACCGACCGGCAGGATTTCCATCAGCGTGAAGCCGAACCGCACGATTGGATTCTTGTACATTTCGTTGAATTTGCCCATTTGAGTCTTGGCGGCGGCAATTTCGTCCTGAGACGCCCCTTTCGCCTCCATCTTTTCAATGACGTAGGCGGAATACTTATCCATGTAATTCTGACCGGCGAAGTTGTAATACACCTCCCACGTCAGGGCATAAATGCTCGAGGCGATCAGTGCGATCAGGACTCCGATTTTTATGGCCTGCCAAAAAGTGATCGAACCGTTCTCGTGCTGGTCGCGGTACGTTTTAATCCCGAAAAAAATGGTCGAAAGGCCGATGACCATGGAGGCGTAACCAAACACCATCCCGTTATCATAGTTCAGGATTCCCCTGTTGTGAAGGGGCATGCTGATGACCAGCATCAGGCCCGCAATGGCGCCGGCGATAAGCCCGTTAATTAAAATGATTCTTTTCATAAACATTATTTTTTTGGCCAAAAGAAGCCGGAATCGCCCGTCTGGCCCTCACCCGAAAGGGTGAATTAACCAAGATACGATAATAATCGTACGGTTGGGGGACGATTTCAGGGTATCAGGCCGAGCTCTTTCGCCCGCTGCACCGCCTGCGTGCGCTTATTGACCTCGAGCTTGAGAAACAGGTTCGACAAATGCGTCTTTATGGTGTTGGCCGAAACGAATAATTTTTCCGCGATCTCCTGGTTTGAGTGTCCTTGCGCCATCAGTCCGAGCACCTCGAGCTCGCGTTTGCTGATCCCGAGCTGCCGGACATTATTTTCGTTGAGCACGAACGTGGCCGGCGCATTGACCACGAGCGTCTTTTTCCGGTTCAGCCGGATACCCGCCCACACGCCAAGCGCGGTAAACACCACGGCCACCACGCCCAGATAAAACTCCAGCGACAGATCTCTTAGCAAATATTTATACTCCAGAAACTTCAGGGCCGCCGTTAATCCGGCAAGCAAAAGCGCATAGATCAGGATCGTCTTCCACATCGCGGACCAATATCGCAATTTTGAAAAATATGGAATCGCCGAAATGCGGAGTTGAATTTTTGAATACGAGCTTCTGGTGACGGGGCTATTTTTGGGGCGGCCCCGCCGGCTGGCGGGCCGGGCTCTACGCTCCTACTCCTCGCACCAACCCACGTAGCCAGCACATGCGGAGTTTATCCTGGCAGGGGTGGAAGGTGCCCGGGTGCCAGGAGGGTATCTGCTGCGATCCCTGCCGCGGGTGAGGTGACACGCTCAACTCACCCCGCCCACCCATCTCTGTCCAGGCTCCGGTATTGAATCGCCTCCGCCACCTGCTAGGTCCTGATCTCCTCCGACATCGCCAGGTCCGCGATCGTCCGCGACACTTTCAGGATCCGGCCGTAGGTCGATCGAGGCTTACCAGGCGGGATAGGCATGCGGTATATTGCATTAATGTACACTCAGCTAAAATATTTCAGGATTCGCCCGCGGCCTTCGACTTCCTTGTCACCTTTGTGATAAATCTCAACAAGAACGATCCGCCCCTCTTCTTTAAAATATGCGTAGACAAGTCTAAGACCCGAATTGACTCCGCTCCCTTTTAAACTCTTACAAGCAATTTTTTTTACCTTGATAACACACGAGGTAATGCCAAGGTGGTCGATTCGAAAACTGAACGGGGGTCTTGCATCGGGCATGATCTCCAGGATCTGTTTTACAACTTCGAGGTCTTCCCGGAGTGTTCTATACTTTCTTAAAAGGCTTTTTAAATCCTTCTTAAATTCCTGGATCTCCTCAAACTTCATTGTTCTTCAGGTTCATTTCCGTAGTTCCTCACGGAAAAGGGGGCTTCCCGGTAAAAAGCCAATTCATAGTTGATCTCTTCACCCTCCTTGGAGGCCAGCCATGGCATATCCTTATGAGAATAATCGCTTATCGCCGCAGCTGACCAATCGGATAATTGGTCGAGCACTTTGTCAATGACGTCCTTCTCGCTTGCCTTTAACTGTGTGAGGTCGGCTTTCTCGAGCGGAATGTATCGCGTTTGCGGGTATCCGTGGTAGTCAGTTTTAACTCTCTGCAGTTGTCCTTTTTCAATCATCTGCGCAATAATCAAATCTAACTTCTGTGGCACCGGACCAAACGGAAGCTTGCGATAGCGGGCTCCTGTCAGATGCTCTTCATACAATTCGTAATAATTGAAATCGGAAAAATACAGGAGTTTATAAAGGACTGTTTCTCCGACATTCGGTTTACCCGCACACCGTTCAAGAATGTACAACAAAACATTTTTAAGTCTATTGAGCTGCAAGGCCGGACGTGAAATACGAACCTTCATCCGACCCTTCCGGTTTTGTGGTTTGTCCTCCAGCCCTTCCGCAACCATAAAATTATCCGAGAGAAAATCATCTAAAGAAAACTTCAGTGCCTTGGCAAGCCTTTGAAACTCCATGATATCAACACCCCGATTTCCCAACTCAATCTGAGCAAGTGACGGGCGAGACATTTTGATAGCTTTTGCAAGATCCTCCTGTGACCACCCCCTCACTTTTCTTAATTGAATGATGCGTTTTCCAATTTCCTTTTGGCTGATCGTCATTGCTGCTGGTTTTGATTCGTAACGCATCAAAGATATATTAAGTTTCCTTTTAGAACAATGTACTGTTTTGTTTTAAAACAATCAATAAAACCGGCTTGGAGTGAGTCACCCGAAATAGCCGTTCGATATCCGCACAGTTGTGGCGACCTGTTTTAACCTCACCCCGCCCACCCGTCTCTGTCCAGGCTCCGGTATTGAATCGCTTCCGCCACGTGCTCGGTCCTGATCCCGTCCGACGTCGCCAGGTCCGCGATTGTCCGCGATACTTTCAGGATCCGGTCATAGGCGCGCGCGGAAAGCCCGAGCCGGTCGATGGCGGTCTTCAACACCTGCCTGCCCGCATCGTCAATGCAGCAGATTTTTTTCACCATGTTCGAAGGCATCATGGCGTTACAGTATATGTGCGAATGCTCGCGGAAACGCAGTGATTGTATTTCCCGCGCGCGAACGACACGCGCGCGGATCTCGTCAGTGGTCTCCACCCTGCGGTTTGCCGTCATCTCATCGAAGCCCACTGGAACTACTTCGACGTGCAGGTCGATGCGGTCGAGCAGCGGTCCGCTGATCTTGCTCAGGTATCGCTGCACGGTCCCCGGTGCGCAGACGCACTCTTTGTCGGGATGATTGTAGTAACCGCACGGGCACGGGTTCATGCTGGCGACGAGCATGAAGTTGGCGGGGTAGTCGATGGAAACTTTGGCCCGCGAAATTGTCACTTTACGTTCTTCCATCGGCTGGCGCATTACTTCCAGTACTCCGCGTTTGAATTCCGGGAGCTCGTCGAGAAACAGCACGCCGTTGTGGGCGAGCGAGATCTCTCCCGGCTGCGGATGCCCGCCACCTCCGACAAGGGCAACATCCGACACCGTATGATGCGGACTGCGAAAAGGGCGGCTGGTCAGCAACCCCGCCTCGCGCGAAAGCTTGCCCGCCACCGAATGGATTTTTGTTGTCTCGAGAGCCTCCTGCAACGTGAGGGGTGGGAGAATTCCGGGCAGGCGTTTGGCGAGCATGGTCTTGCCGGCCCCGGGCGGTCCGATCATCACAACGTTATGGCCACCGGCCGCCGCGATCTCCAGCGCGCGTTTGATGTTTTCCTGGCCCTGAACGTCTTTGAAATCCGCGTCGTACCCGTTTGTCTTTTGGTCGAAGATCGCGCGCGAATCCACCGCCAGCGGCGACAGGCCGACCGTGCCACGCAGGAATGCAACGGCATGGGCAAGGGTCTTGACGGGAAAGACGCGCAGGTTCGAAACAATGGCAGCCTCCCGGCCATTCTCCTCCGG
>DASPNN010000493.1:0-3614 GCA_035626495.1 Chryseosolibacter sp. | reverse complement strand
CATGCCATGGACGATGCCGCTCTGGATACATGATTCGGTACTGTCGCCAATAAGCGGGGGACCACTTACCGGAGAGGTTAACGGCAAACGCGCCGTGAAAGTATTCACAGCCTTGAATCTCATAAGAAGGCCAGGCGAAATGGCTCCCCCATGATAATTCGAATTCTGGTCGACAAAATCGAAGGTCATGCATGTCCCAGCGTCGATGACAAGGCAGTTCTTAAATGGGAACAATTGCCGCGCCCCGCAGACAGCTGCCAGCCGGTCCACGCCGAGCGTCTCGGGTGTTTTGTAAAGGTTACGCACCGGTAGCGGCAGCGTATGATCAAGCGCGTAACCCTTGCCTGCGTGGCCGATCGAATCCAACAGTGCCGTTGCAGAAATTTTTACGGATGAGATCAGGATATTTCGAATGCTGACCTTCTGGAGAAAATCCTGCAGATGGTTGAGAGAATCGAAGGTGTGGTGTTCGACAAGGTTTAGGTGATCGAAAATTCCTACCTTGGCTGCGCTGTTTCCGAAATCGACAACGACGTTCATTGAAGGCTACGTTTAACTTCACAAATCTAAACATTAGATCAAACACCTGATTGTAGAATTATGGTTGCAAAACAGAGATATACAGTGATTGGCGTCATGTCGGGCACGTCACTCGACGGGTTGGACATCGCGCGATGCACTTTTGAGCGTGCGCACGGCAAATGGGCGTTCAAGATTGTTGATGCCCGCACAGTGAAATATCCGGCGCGATGGTCGCGGCTTCTCGCCGAAGCACACGTGTTGTCGTCTGAAGACTTGATTCATACCGATGTCGCTTTCGGCCAGTTTATTGGTGAGGCCGTCAACAAATTTCTTTCGGGTTCGCGAGGGCGAGTAGACTTTATTGCGTCGCATGGGCATACCGTATTTCACCAGCCCTCGCGCGGGTTCACATACCAAATTGGCAACGGCAATGCCATACACGCGTCAACCGGTCTTCCGGTCGTGTATGATTTCAGAAGCCTGGATGTGATCCGCGGCGGTGAAGGCGCTCCGCTGGTCCCGGTTGGTGACAAGTTTTTGTTTCATAATTTCGACTTCTGCCTGAATCTGGGTGGGATCGCAAATATCTCAATGGAACAGAAGCGCAGCCGGGTGGCTTTCGATGTTTGCTTTTGCAACATGGCGCTCAACCATGTGGCCGCCAAGGCTGGCAAAACTTATGATAAGAATGGCAATATGGCATCGGCCGGAGAAATAGATTCGTCGCTTCTGAAAAAAATTGACAGGATCTACGCCGCACTTCGTCGCAAACGCCCTTCGCTTGGCCGCGAGATTTTCGAGTCACAAATCAGGCCACTCATCGAGGCGAGTCGTTTGTCTGTCAACGACCAGCTCGCAACCCTTACTGAATCGGCGGCGGTCGAAATCATTCGCGCGATACCACAAAATCTAAAACAGGGTCGGGTGCTCTGTACGGGTGGCGGGGCCTTCAATTCTTTTCTGCTGACGCGTATGCTGGAGCGCGCGCAAGACCGGGTCATACTCATCGTACCAGAAGAGCAGATCGTCAAGTTTAAAGAAGCAGTGGTTTTCGCCTTTCTCGGAGTTTTGCGTGTACGGGATGAGGCAAATTGCCTGCGGTCGGTAACGGGCTCAACGCAGGACTCCAGCGGCGGGATTTTGGTAGGATTCTAAGTCTTCCCATCTTTGCGGCCTCATTAACCTTTTTTTCATGAAAGAGCTTCTTCAAAAATTCGAAAATAAAAGGCCAGAAATCGTTTTTGAGTGGAAAGATCCCGAAACCGAGGCAGAAGGCTGGGTGGTGATCAATTCATTGCGGGGCGGTGCTGCGGGTGGTGGGACACGGATGCGAAAAGGCCTGGACAAGCGTGAAGTCGAATCGCTGGCGAAGACGATGGAGGTCAAATTCACGGTCTCGGGACCGCCGATTGGTGGAGCAAAGTCCGGAATAAACTTCGACCCCAATGATCCAAGAAAGAAACAGGTGCTTGAACGGTGGTACGGCGCCGTCATGCCCTTGTTGAAATACTATTACGGTACGGGCGGAGACCTCAATGTTGACGAGACTCATGAGGTAATTCCCGTCACTGAAGATGTCGGCATATGGCATCCGCAGGAGGGGGTCTTTACAGGCCACTACAAACCGACTGAAGCTCAAAAGGTAAATCGCATCGGGCAATTGCGCCAGGGCGTTGTTAAAGTAATTGAGGACGAGGAATTCACGCCATCGATCCGTAAAAAATATTCGATTGCCGACATGTGCACGGGTTATGGTGTGGCGCAGGCGGTCAAACATTATTATGATCTTTGGGGCGGTGAGATCCGCGGCAAACGCGCGGTCGTTCAGGGCTGGGGCAACGTGGGGGCTGCTGCGGGATTTTACCTTGCTCAGCTTGGGGTAAAGATTGTTGGGATTGTCAGCCACGAGGGTGGACTGATCAACCAGAAAGGTTTTTCATTCAGCGAAATCCGTGAACTCGTTATCAACCGGAACGGTAATAAGCTGGTCTCCGACGAGACGCTCTCATTCGACATGGTGAACCAAAAGATCTGGGACCTGGAATTTGAAATCTTCATACCGGCGGCGGCATCGCGGCTGATATCCCGCGACCAGGTCGACCGGATGATCGACTCAAGAATAGAAGTATTTTCGTGCGGCGCGAACGTCCCGTTTGCCGATCCGGAAATTTTCTTTGGACCAACTGGTCTGTATGCTGACCAGAAATTTTCGGTGATCCCGGATTTTATTGCCAATTGCGGAATGGCCCGGGTGTTCGCGTACTTCATGGAAAACGAAGTCAGAATGGACGACGCGTCAATTTTCAATGACATTTCCCAGACCATCCGCAGCGCGATGGTGAAAACCCATGCTTTGAACCAGAAAAGAACCGGAATCGCGCAAGCGTCGTTCGAGATTGCGCTGAAGCAATTGGTTAAATGACCTTCGCTGCTTGCTGCCTAAATGAAAATTTCTATTTCTTCTGACGCTGCTTCCGATAAATTGACGGAGGCATTCCTGTATGCTTTTTGAATATCCGGATGAAATGGCTTTGGTCGGAGAATCCGGTGAGATACGCGATGTCGGCAAGAGGGTAGTCGGAATTTTCGAGCAGCTGGATTGCCTTCTCTATCCGCAGCTTGCGGATATATTCACCGAAAGACAGGTTATCAAAATATTTTGAAAAAGCGCGCGACAAATAAGCCGGGTGCAAATTCAGGCCTTTCGAAATTTCCTTCAGACTCAGGGCCAGATTTGTGTCGATTTGATCCTGGATAATTTCGCGCAGTTCCCTAGCCCACCTCGGGATTCTCTTGTTATCTTTTGTCTGCTGTTTGAGATACTTGTTAAACACGTCCATAAGCAATTGTTCCTCGCTGTTTTGCGTATGTCGTTTGCCCTGGAGGAATTTTGCCCAACTATACAGGGCATCGTAGATGAGCATGCCCTTCTCAAGAAGGACATGGTCGTCTTCGATATTGAATGCAAGTCCCGAAGAGATCGCCCACAGACCGGCAGCTTCAAGAGCAAGATCATGGCGGTCGGTGTCCGCCCCGCGAACGATCGGCGCCAGTGTCTGAAGCGCTTTGTCCCGCAGCTGATATTTTTTGAT
>DASPNN010000492.1:0-5168 GCA_035626495.1 Chryseosolibacter sp. | reverse complement strand
AGGCCATGCGTTGCGCGCTTTGAGGACGATCGCTGGTAAACCTTGCTGATGAAAAATCCCGGATGTGCTTTTAACAACGGACCGTGGAATACTTCTCCCGACATGCCGTATGAAAGCAATGCTGTGTTGATTGGCTGGAGCTCCATATATAAATGACGGGTTGAAGATAGCCGTAACGTTTCAACACGGAAACATTTTCATGGAAAAAACCCACTTACCATGTCCGGTCCCGCACAACCCCATTCAACCCAGGCAAGTGAAACCACGAAGTCTAGGAGTGTACACGTGGATCCTGCAGGTTGGGATGTTCCCGGTCGAAAGAAAACTTGATCAACGGATATGTGAGTTTGCGAGTGGCCGATGTACGGTTGGTGCTTGAAGGTGTACGTTCTTTGGTTAGCGATGTTTACTTGCCAGTTAGCAATGTTAATTGTTGTGCAATTGCGGGTCAGGGATGTACGATTGCCAGTCATAGATGTTCAGTTACTGGCAGGCAGTGTAACAAACGAAACTACAGGTTTTTGTTTACTTTTTCGTCGTTCTCACATTCTTTTCAATCGACTCCACCAGTTCTTTAATCACCCGCTGAAGTTCTTTCTTGCTCTTTTTCACTTCGTCCATATTGTTGAAGTAAACCATACGCCTCGTCGCATACGTACCTTGCAGGATCGGGGAACTGATATTTACCACCTGCGGATGATGAAAGACAAGGTGCACATTGGTAGTAGCCCATCCGTTAAATGTGACCAGGTCCTCGACTTTTCCGGTCAGACCGCTGTCCGGCTGATAGTAATAGCTCGGTGCATTCCACTTGATTCGTTCTCCGATCTTCTTGCTTGCGTCCTTGATAATCGCGCGCACAGCCTCAAATTCCGCCTTTAACGGATGACTTATTCCCTGCATATAGGCCAGCACTTTATCGCTGTCGGAAGCGTTTTCCTCCTTAACTGCTTTGGCCGGTTTTTCTTTTGGTCGTTTGACCGCTTTGTGCGCCCCGACAGTTTTTGGGGTGGTCTTCGTTGCCTTTTTCATCTTTGTATCTTTAAGGTTCCTGAACTTTCGAATAATTGAGCAGCCAATGAACCCCGAATTTATCGGTGAGTTCTCCGCTAGTCGACCCCCAGAACGTCTGGTGCAGGGGTGTTCTCACGCGGCCGTCACGTGAAAGGTTTTTAAAAAATCGCTCGATTTCGTGTTCGTCCTGGCAGTTGAGGCAAAGGGATATGTCATTGCCTTTCACGACCTCCCCCCCGAGCATATCCGAACCCATCAACACCATTTTGTCATTCACCAGGGCGCTGTGAAGGATGTTCGCCCCAGCCTCCGAAGGAAGCTGAACAGCCATTGGGGACTCGGAAATTTTTTGCATTTCGAGCTCGCCGCCGAGACATTCATGATAAAATGTCATTGCCTCCCGGCATTTTCCATTGAAATTAAGATAAGGATTTATCTGTGCCATTCTTTCCGCCTTGATACAAAGCTAGTCGCCAGACGTTCGAAACGGGATCGCCACATGCGTCATTCTGAAGGGTAATTTGCGACATCCATTGGAGTAGTAAGGCTGCGGAACGGCATTTTAAATTATTGGTGTCCGTGAAATCCAAACCTTGCCAAGAAACTTCAATTCCGGTGGTATTCAGCCGATAAATCAACAACTACCAAAAGGAGGCCCACTCACGCAATATCGTGGAGGCTACCGCACCAAATCGTTACGTGCATTTCCTTACAGTCCCGAGGCCTCGGGACCCGGCCGGCCTCGGAGGCCAACCACCGAATTCCGTCGCCACCGGAGACTCAGTCGAGCCAGTCGACGCTTCAGCGCAACTTTTCCCAGGACTCTAAAAATTTAAGTCGCGGATTTCACCGTTGACCTGTATTGGTTGCAACGGACTCCATTTGTACATTAGCGTGTATGAAGACCGTCACAATTCTTGTTCCGGAAACGGCCGTACTGGCTGCCATCGTTGATCCACGTTATATGTTCACCGCCGTGAACGAGTTTCTTAAAAGCGCAGGCAAACCACCAGCGTTTGACGTTCAACTGGTCGGTCTCCGCCGGGAAGTGAAGTTGAATGACGGCCTGTTCAGTGTACACACCGACGCCGTGTTGGCAAATGCCCGCAAGCCCGACCTGATCATTATCCCGGCGATCAGCGGCGACCTGAATCATGCGATCAAACGCAATCGCGACCTCTTTCCCTGGATCGTGGAACAATACCAGGCCGGAGCGGAAGTAGCGAGCCTCTGCCTCGGTGCATTCCTGTTTGCATCAACGGGTCTTCTAGACGGCAAGAAATGTTCGACCCACTGGTTATTCGCCAACGATTTCCGCAATATGTTTCCGGATGTACGGCTGGTAGATGAGAAGATCATCACCGAGCAAAACGGTTTGTATTCCAGCGGTGGGGCAAGCTCCTACTGGAATCTGTTGCTGCACCTGGTCGAGAAGTATACGAACCGTGAAATGGCAATTCTCGCTTCGAAATTTTTCGTGCTTGATATCAGCCGAGACAGTCAGTCACCGTTCAGCATCTTTAAAGGCCAGAAGATTCACAACGATCCCGATGTGGTACGCATCCAGGAATATATTGAAAAAAATTACAGCGAGAAGATAACCGTAGATGACCTTGCGGATAAGTTCGGTATCGGCCGCCGTACTTTGGAGCGGCGTTTCAAAAAAGCGACGAACAATACGGTGATCGAATACATTCAACGGGTCAAGATCGAGGCCTCCAAAAAAGAACTGGAGATTGGCAGAAAGACAGTCAACGAAGTCATGTATGATGTTGGCTATTCAGACAACAAAGCATTCCGCGACGTATTCAAAAAAATTGCCGGACTTTCGCCCGTCGATTACCGCAACCGTTATAATAAAGCGGCTATCATGCAAAGAATGAACTAGGCGTAAAAAAATAGCCACGCTTGAAGGTGGCTATTTTTTGGTTCAGCGCGTTAGTTTTCAACACCCAGCTGCTTGAGTTTCGCCAGCACTCGGTTTTCGTTCTTATCATCACCGAGGTAGTAGTAAATGGTGCGAAGCATGTCCAGAACATCCGTATCATCACCCTTCAACTTCTCGGCCCTCTCCCAATGCGGCAAGGCCTGCTTGTATTTCTCTACAAGGACTTTGTCGAGCTCAGCTGCTTTTTTCTTGTCGGCCGCCGATATACCAAGTCCCTTCATTTGCTCTTTCACCTTGTTAGCATCGATCAGGTATACCTGCGCCAGGTAGTACTGTGCTTCGAAGTAGTTCGGATCAATCTTCAGAGCGGCTTCGAAGTTCTTTTTGGCATCATCCCACTTTTCCTGCCGGCTATTGACATACCCAAGGAAGAAGTGAAATATCTTGTTACCAGGTTCTCGGACAACCGCCTGTTCAAGACCGACTTTTGCCTCGTCGACGCGGTTGAGATCGATCAGCAGTCCGATTTCAGTTTTGGGGAACTCCGTATTCTCCGGGAATTTTGCCTTTGCCTCACGCGCCATTGCGAGGGCCTTTTCCTTATCGTCTTTAATGCCGCTGTAGATGTTTAGCATGTAAGCATATCCATCGGGCGATTTGCCCCCCCGCTTGTAGAACTCCTGGAAGTAGGTAATTGCCTTGTCGTACTGTTCTATTGCGTTGGCGAGAATCGCGCCGTAGAAGAATGCGGTGGTATCATCGGGGTAAATACGCTGGGTTTTTTCATATAAGCCAAGGGCCGCTTCGAGGCTGTCTTTTTCATATGCTTCACCGGCCTTGCGCATATAGTAGTTGGCCAGGTTCAAAATCTGCTGTGGCTTAGTCTCGGGAATAACACCGCCCAGTGGGGTCACGGTGTATTCGTATTTTCCAGCCAGCGAATCCGCTTTTGCAAAGGACTTAACGGCGATCCCGAGCGGGTCCTCGACCAGGGACTTGTATTGAGGATTGGAAGTTGTATCCAAAGATGCGTAGATCAGCCCGTGATAGTACCACGTTTTGCCATCATCCTTGGTCTTTTCATACGTGGTCGCCAAATCGATCATCTCTTTGGCTTCCGACAGCTTACCCTCCTGCCACAACTTCAATGCCTTGTTGAGATTCGGCTTCTGTGGCTTCTGTGCCAGAACGGAAAAAGCCGCCAACATCAACACTAAAAATGCTAAACGTTTCATTTCTATTTGGTTAAGTTTATTAGGTTATAGTTTAAGGATCTTTGGATTATTCTGACTCTGTTCCCTCCGGAGACTCCACGGGCGGCTCGCCAAACTGATTTTCATCAGGCTTTGCCCCGCTTTCGTCCTTGATTTCATTTTCGATTCGCTGGATCTTTTCCACAGAAGAGATCCTGTCGTCGTCGTTGAGCTTGATGAGGCGCACGCCTTGTGTGGCGCGTCCCATAATGCGCAGCTCATCGACCTTGATCCGAATCGTAATGCCTGAGCGGTTGATGATCATGAGTTCATCTTCATCTCCCACCTCCCTGATGGCAACAAGTTTGCCAGTTTTTTCCGTGATATTGATCGTCTTCACACCCTTGCCTCCACGGTTGGTTATTCGGTAATCGTCGATCAGCGACCGTTTGCCATAACCATGCTCTGAAACAACCAGCAGGTTCGCGTCGTCGCGGGTGATACATACCATACCAACGACCTTGTCGGTATCCGAGTCAAGAGACACTCCGCGCACACCGGCAGCGGTTCTTCCCATGGGCCGCACCTGCGACTCGTGGAAGTGAACAGCCTTGCCTTCGCTCTTGGCTATAATGATGTGATTCTTTCCGTTAGTCAAAGAGGCATTCAGCAACCGGTCTCCTTCGTGAATCGTGATTGCCGTAATTCCGCCCTGTCTCGGCCTGGAGTATGCCTCGAGCGACGTTTTCTTGATGATCCCCCTTTCAGTACAGAGGATCACATAATTGTTATCAATATAATTTTGGTCCTGGAGATTCTTCACGTTGATGATCGAGCGGACGTTGTCTCCCGGTTCGATGTTGATCAGGTTTTGAATTGCCCGTCCTTTCGAAATCTTGTTACCCTCTGGGATCTCATAAGCTTTCTTCCAGTACAACTTCCCCAGCTCGGTAAAGATCAGGAGGTAATTGTGCGCTTGCGCAATGAATAAGTGCTCGGTAAAGTCATCGTCTTTGGTAGTGACCCCGCGCGACCCCACGCCACCGCGGCCCTGAGTCCGGTATTCGGAGAGG
>DASPNN010000491.1:0-3056 GCA_035626495.1 Chryseosolibacter sp. | reverse complement strand
ATAGGTGGCGAGTGTCCCGTCGATACGACGTTTACGCTGAGCATCAATATTGACCCTCCCGCAGCAGTTACGCAGGAGGATGCGTGCGCCGACAATGTCAACCTGATTGCTACACCTCCTGGTAACTACAGTTATGTTTGGTTCCGGAACGGGGCGCAATTTAACGGAAGCCAGCAGGTACAGATCGGGATTGCCGACAATGGCGCCACGTATCGGTTTGATGCGCGAAACCGGGATACCGGGTGCATCATCGCCTCCCCGAACTTTACTGCCACGGTGCTCGGGACACTGAGCGTTACTGTTTCCAACGCGCAGCCGTGCGAGGGCGTTGACTTCCAACTTACCGCTACACCGAACCGCACGCCTGACACGTACGCCTGGACGCTGGACGGTACCGTGATCTCAGGCGCGACGACACAGGTTCTGCAAGTTACCAACGACGCCGACGGATTATACCGTGTTACCATTACGCACACTTCCGGATCATATACCTGTACGGCAAATGCCGAAGTTCAGATCAACGTGGCCGACGTTGTACCTGGTTCGTTGCTTGATCAGTACATCATTTGTCCGGATCCGGCAAACGCGGATCCCGCAAGCCGGGAGGTGTTATTGAATCCTGATCCGCGCGACGCCTATATCGCATACAACTGGTTTAAAGATGGTGTTCCACTCGGTGTCACGACCAAGACACTGCTGGCCACTGAAATTGGGGAGTACAGCGTTAACGTAATCAACCGGAACAGCTGTCCGGGTTCAGATCGCACAGATGTGATCGAAGAATGCGATCCGAAGATCTCCGGTCCAAATGCATTCAGGCCCGGTGGTCTGAACAAGGAGTTCTACCTCTTTACATTTTTCATCGCCGATTCTCCTTTTGATATATTCATTTACAACCGGTGGGGCGAGATGGTTTTCCATTCAAGTGACATCAACTTCCGGTGGAATGGCGGATATAAAAACCAGGCGGGACAGGAACTTCCCCCGGGTACCTACAGCTACATCGTGAAATATAAGAGCTCCTACAGGCCCGACAAAGGGGTGCAGGAGTTTCGCGGAGGCGTTGTGTTGCTGAAATAGTTTGGGTTATCCCGGCTGTGAATCGTCAATCGTGTCAACCCAGTCACGTTTGACGATCTTTTTTTTGCGTGTCTGCCGACACAGCACATTTTCCGCTGCCGAAAAAAAGCACCATGGAAATAAATTAGTAAATATGTGTATTCATCCCAATCCATATGCGATACATCTGCTTGCTGGCGCTCTTACTGTCTTTTTCCTGCGCGGTGCGGGAAACCCAATCGGTGCAAACTCCTCTGCATATTATCCCACGACCGGTGTCGGTGGTGGGCGGTGGCGACAACCTCCAATGGGATGAAACTGTAGCCATCATCGTAAACGGCGACCAGGAACAACTCGTGGCGGAGTTGCTTCAATTCTATCTAAAAGAAAAGAACATTACCGCCGATATTTCTCAGACCAGCAAAGACAAAGACAAGATAACGCTTGCGCTAGGCGATCTGCCCGATTCAGTCAACGGGGAAGGCTACCGGCTTACCGCCGATGACAAGGGTGTACGCATACTCGCATCATCCGGCGCCGGATTATTTTACGGTGTCCAGACGCTGATGCAGCTGATTCCTGCCGAAAGTACGGTGATTCCTTTTGTCGACATTACGGACTACCCACGGTTTCCATACCGCGGCATGCACCTGGACGTGGGCCGGCATATGTTCTCGGTGAATTTCATCAAAAAGTACATCGACCTTCTTGCGCGGCATAAATTCAATACTTTTCACTGGCACCTGACCGAAGACCAGGGATGGCGGATCGAAATCAAAAAATATCCGAAGCTGCAGGAGGTGGCGGCTTTTCGCAAGGAGACGGTTGTCGGCCGGGCATCTACACGCACGAGAAATGAGCCTCATGAATTCGATGGCCAGCGGTATGGCGGATACTATACCACGGATGAGATCCGGGAAGTGATCAGTTTTGCTTCAGCGCGCTTTGTGACTATAATTCCAGAAATTGAACTCCCGGGACATGCAATGGCTGCGCTGGCGGCCTATCCTCACCTGGGTTGCACCGGTGGTCCGTACGAGACCGCCACGACTTGGGGAATTTTCCCGGATGTCTACTGCGCCGGCAAGGATGAAACATTTACGTTCCTCCAGGATGTGCTCGATGAAGTGATTGCCCTGTTCCCATCCCGCTACATTCACATCGGCGGGGACGAGGTGTTCAACAATTATTTCAAAACGTCGTGGGAAACTTGTCCTCACTGCAAAAAACGCATGGCGGAGGAAGGACTCCAAGACCCGCACGAGCTCCAAAGTTACTTTATCCGACGCGTCGAGAAATACCTGAACAGCAAGGGAAAACAAATCATCGGGTGGGATGAGATCCTGGAAGGCGGGCTTGCACCCAATGCAACCGTGATGAGCTGGCGTGGTGAAGCGGGCGGGATTGCTGCGGCCAGGCAACAACACGATGTTATCATGACGCCCGAAGACTGGTTCTACCTCGATCATGCCCAGGATACAGTCGGCGAAGAGCCCGTGATCAAGCGTGGTTATACTCCGCTGAAGGAGGTGTACGCTTATGATCCTGTGCCAGCGGAACTGACGGGGGGCGAAGCGCGGCACATTCTGGGCGCGCAGGGAAATGTCTGGACCGAATACATGAAGAGCCCCGACCAGGTCGAGTACATGACGTATCCGCGCGCATGCGCGATCGCCGAGGTCGTTTGGTCGCCAAAGGCTGCGCGCGACTACAATAACTTTCTGCAGCGAATGCAAACGCACGTCGGGCGGTTAAAGGGCTGGAATGTCAACTATTCGAAACACTTGGAGAAAGAGTTTGCGGGCAGGTAGTCGTGGTGGTTGATAATTGTAGACGGAGTTCGGAAAACCCCGGACCGATCTACCGTTCAACCCGGTTTCCGGCATTTTAAAGATTGCCCGGCGTCTGGTCGTCGAGCCTTTTTTAGTTCGCATGGATCTTTTTAAATTCGGGCAAAATCGTTCCTGAAAATGAAATCTCACAGCACAACCATCATG
>DASPNN010000490.1:0-3500 GCA_035626495.1 Chryseosolibacter sp. | reverse complement strand
TGTAAATAATTTAACGTTAGGTACAAGTAATTACGCAAAGCTCGTGGGAAACGCTTACCTCGACGTAAAGATTGCAAGCTGGCTGAATTATAAATTCAACGTTGGAGCGGAAGTGAGTTATGACCTGAATAAGACGGTGCGGAAACTTGGCATATGGCAGTTCAATGGCGCGCCGAAACCCAGTTCGATTGATGAAGAGCGCGCACGTTTTCTAAGTACTCTGTTCGAGCACACCGTCAACTTCAAAAAAGATTTTGGCAGTCATGATATCAACGGTGTCCTTGGGATCAGTCAGCAGCAGACGAAACGCGAAAGCACATCTGGCGGCAGAACGGACCTTCAGGTGTATAATGGGCAGTATATGACCACTATCGGCTCAGCCAACGGCGTGGCTACTGCTGGCGGGGGCACGCCGATTGACTACCGTATTTTAGGATACCTTGGCCGGGTGAACTACGCCTTCAACGATCGTTATCTGGTAACGCTCACCGGACGGATTGACCAGGATTCGAGATTCGGCGAAAATAATCGGACGGGTTTTTTTCATTCGGAAGCTCTGGCCTGGCGGATCAGTGAAGAGAGCTTCTTTAATATTGACTGGATTGACGATCTCAAACTTCATGCTTCCTACGGTGAACTGGGAATTGTTCCACTGGGATCGTGGGATTATACAGCGTACATCAACAATGCGCCGCGTGCGGTATTTGGAGCAGATCAATTTCCTTATGTTGGGATCACTCAAGCGCAGCTTGCAAATCCGGATTTGAAATGGGAGGAACGCAAAGTTAAGAATATCGGCCTGGACGTTGGCTTTCTCCAGAACCGTATTTCACTTTCTGTTGAAGCCTATAATTCATTATCCGACGGCGCTTTGTTGCAGCTACCTGTTGCAGGATATCTTGGAAACCTCGGCGGCAACCCTTTCGTGAACGCGGGATCTGTTCGTAACACCGGATTTGAAATTGCTGCCACGTACAGGAATAGCAACCGGGATATCAAGTGGGATATTTCGGCAAACGCCACCACCATTAAGAACAGGGTTGAAGATGTTGGTAACCGCGGCGAGGGCATCGACTACATTCAGGTCGGAAACACTCGTACGAAGGTTGGGCGTTCTCTGGGCGAATGGTTTCTCATCCGAACAGATGGAATATTCCAATCGCAGGCAGAAGTTGATGGGCACCAAAGCTCAGATGGCACGATTATTCAGCCTGACGCTCGCCCCGGCGACATTCGATATCTGGATAAGAATGATGACGGTGTGATCAATGCTGAAGATCGTGATTATGTTGGTTCACCGTGGCCGAAATTGCAGACGGGAATGCAGTTCAATGCTTCCTATAAACAGTTTCACTTGAACCTGCAGTTCGTTGGAGTGTTTGGATACAAGATCTACAACGACGTCCGACGCCAGCTTGACAGTTATCAGAACACGAATTTCAGAAGCGACATCAGTCCGTGGAGCGAAAGCAATCGCGGATCTGGCGATCCAAGACTCGGTAGAGATACGGAACAGGGAATCGTACAAAACAATCGTGGTGACAGCGAACGCTGGCTGGAAAACGGATCATACTTCAGATTGCGAAATATTCAATTGGGTTATCAGCTTCCGGCCGATATACTTTCCAAGGCACATATGCTAAACGCCAGGTTATTCGTCAGTGCGCAAAACCTGTTCACACTCACGAAATATTCGGGCCTCGATCCGGATGTGACAGGTTTCGGCTTATATGAGCGAGGACTTGATAACGGCAACTGGCCTGCCAGCCGCGTGATATCGTTTGGTTTACAATTTGAATTTTAATTTTTAACGGATTCAAACATGAAAAAACTATTTATACTTTCTGTCATAGGTGTTTTGATCACCACGAGCTGTGAATCGGACCTCGATATACTGAATCCCAATGAGGCAACTGTAGAGGCTTTTTGGAAAAATGGCGACGATGCTGTTGCCGGAGTGAATGCCGTCTACAGTACACTCCACCGCGGTGCTATTTCAAGATGGATGCCCTTTTATTATATCGTGCGGGCCGATGAGGGAAGGAGTACGAGTCCTGCAACTGACATTGTAAACAACATGGATCAGTTTATCGTAACCGATTATAACTTCTGGGGAGCTTACGATATCTGGAAAGATCTCTATGTCGGCGTTTTCCGTGCCAATCAGGTTCTCGACAATGTTCCTAACATCACCATGGACGAAACACTGAAACAACGCGTGATTGGCGAAGCGAAATTCCTTCGTGGATTGTTTTACTACAACCTGGCATCACTCTGGGGAAACGTTCCATTAATGTTAAGAACGTCTGCGCCGAACGACAAACCGGCGACTTCGCTGATGGCCGATGTCTGGGTTCAGGTTGAACAAGATCTTTCTGAAGCTGCAGCGGTGTTGCCAACGACATATGGCGCTGCTGACCTTGGTCGTGCAACAAAAGGAGCTGCAAATGCATTGCTTGCAAAAGCCTACATGCAACAAGGGGAATACAATTTAGCACTGACACCACTCCAGTGGCTGGTAGAGGGTGATGGAAAAAATGTTTATTCATTAATGCCCAACTATCGCGATAACTTTCTCATTTCGACGGAAAACAATTCGGAGTCCGTTTTTGAGTGGCAGTTCGAGTTAAATCCCGGCGAAAATCATGACGATGATACCGATATGAGTAGACCTGACAATCTGAACTATGGAACATCGCTTGCTCAATTCTTCGGGCCAAGCGGTATAGGATGGTCTGACGGAGAAGCGCATCGCTGGTTGATCAATGAATTTTTGGTTGAGAGCACAACCGGGGGCCAACGCGATCCCCGCTTGGCAGCATCCTTACTTTTTGATTACACGGATCCTGCGGGACCTGACGCTACAATGATCTACGGCGAGACGTTTACACAACGCTACGGCCCTGGTAACAATCGCGTTTGGTTCAGGAAATTTCAGAACGACCACTGGAAGAATTTCGAGGGTTATAATTCGCCAAATAACTGGCGCTACATCCGGTATGCAGATGTTTTGCTGATGTATGCTGAGGCGTTGAATGCAACGGGTAGCACGGCTACAGCCTACCAGTATGTTGATCGCGTAAGGCAGCGCGCAGGCCTGGCCACCTTGACATCGACTATGCCCGGACTTAACCAACAACAGTTTTTGGCACAACTCAAACATGAACGCATTACTGAGTTGACAGGTGAAGGTCATCGCTGGAATGATCTCGCACGCTGGGGCGACCTCGGCCCAGGGCTGGTTTCCCGTGATCCAGGTTTTTCAAATTTTGAGGTGGGCAAGCATGAGCTATTGCCGATCCCACAGCAGGAGATTGATATTAATCCGGGACTCGATCAAAATCCGGACTGGTAAAAATTGCCGGGGCATTGCGTGAAGTAATGCCCCTTTTTTAATTTCTTTATGATGCAACCGTATTTTATTCTCGTCAGACGATCTTTCATCCTTGTCTTTTTTTCGCTTGTTCTTTCATGTGATGATCCGTCGTCCGGCCAGCCGC
>DASPNN010000489.1:0-5650 GCA_035626495.1 Chryseosolibacter sp. | reverse complement strand
GACCGTATTTTTGAACTCGAGCAGGAAGTCTTCAAGCCATCCGATCGTGTTCAGGTCAAGGTCGTTCGTGGGTTCGTCCAGGATGAGAATATCGGGGTTACCAAAGATCGCCTGGGCAAGCAATACCCGGACCTTCTGATTGCCCGAAAGCTCTTTCATCAGCTTGTAATGATCGTCCTCCGTAATTCCCAGACCGCTGAGCAGTGCCGCAGCGTCGGATTGTGCGTTCCAGCCGTTCATTTCGGCAAACTCCGCTTCCAGTTCTGACGCAAGAATACCGTCGGCCTCTGAAAAATCGGGCTTCGCATAGATCGCATCCTTCTCCTGCATGATCTTCCAAAGCCGGGCGTGTCCCATGATCACGGTATCCAGTACCGAAACCTCGTCATATTGATAGTGATTCTGCCGCAACACCGCCATGCGTTTACCAGGCTCGATGGCCACCTGACCGCCGGTCGGGTCGATGTCGCCGGCAAGAATTTTCAAAAAAGTGGACTTTCCGGCACCGTTGGCACCGATCACACCGTAGCAGTTGCCGGCAGTGAACTTGATGTTCACCTGGTCAAAGAGTACCCTTTTTCCGAACTGGAGAGATAAATTATTAGCTGAAATCATGTTGTTGACAAAGAAGCAAACCGCAAAGATAACCAATGCGGTGCGAATGACAATGAGAAGGAATATCGCGGCCGAAAAGTTCTCGGGGCGCTGTAAGACTGTCACGATCCCTTCGTAATCGATGCCGGCTTCAGCAGTTGCTGAAGATTTTTGTCGGGCTCAATATTCAGCATTTGCCTTTCTACCCACGGGTAGCGTCTTTTTACAGCGCTCGAAACAGGTTTGACCGTGTATTTTTTTGGATTCGGTAAGCAGGCTGCGATCATGGCGGCCTCACGGCGGGTCAGCCTGGCCGCCGATTTTTTGAAATAAGCGCGTGAGGCTGCCTCGATCCCGAAAATGCCAGGCCCCATTTCGGCCACGTTGAGGTATACTTCGAGAATCCTTTTCTTGCCCCACACCAGCTCGATCATAAATGTGAAGTAGACCTCCAGGCCCTTCCTGAACCAGGAACGGCCATTCCACAAAAAAACGTTTTTCGCAACCTGCTGGCTAATGGTAGACGCCCCCCGGATCCGCTTCGGCTTTTTTTCATTGTGTTTAAGAGCCTTTTCGATGCTCTTCCAATCAAAGCCGTTGTGCACGGGAAAAAGCTGGTCTTCCGCGGCGATCACGGCCAGTCCTGCATTCGGCGACACCTCATCAAGGGGAACGTAATCGCGTTTAAGCCCGCTGCCGCCCATCCAGCTACCGAGTTGAACGGTCGTGATCGGCGGATCCACCCATCGCAGCAAAACGATATAAACCAGCTGCGCCACGAAAAGCACAATGAACGTTTTAACGAGTAACTTCCACACTTTTTTCAGCAGGCCCATGGATATAGATTCGGCCATAAAATTAAAAAAAGCCGCATGTATTATCTTTGTCACGCATGGAAACCTGTGCTTTCGAACATTTTGCATCCGCTCCATTCTGTTAGCATGACACGTATTCGATTGCTCCTTGCGTTCACGATCATCCCGACGGTATCCGTCCTTGCCCAGCCTGGTCTGCTTGTCCTGCAAACCGATTTCGGTGTCAAGGACGGCGCGGTTGCGGCCATGAAAGGGGTTGCGCTGACGGTTTCCCGCAGCCTGGTCATCCACGACCTGACCCATGAAATTCCCCCGTATAACATCTGGGAAGCTGCCTTTCGGCTCAAGCAGGCCGCGCCATACTGGCCTGCCGGAACTGTATTTGTTTCCGTAGTCGATCCGGGCGTGGGTTCGGAACGCAGGTCGGTGGTGTTGAAGACCAGTTCCGGCCATTACTTCGTTACCCCGGACAACGGCACATTGACGCTTGTGGCCGAAGCCCTGGGCATCGAAGAAGTGAGGCAGATCGACGAAGCGATAAACCGTTTAAAAGACTCGCAGGCGTCCTACACTTTTCACGGACGGGACGTTTACGCCTATACCGGGGCGCGTCTCGCATCCGGAATGATCGCCTTCGAGGAAGTGGGACCTCTCACTGGTGAAATCGTCCGCATCCCGTATAAGCAGCCTGTGGTCGGCGGCGAAACCGTCGAAGGAACTATTGAAATCCTGGACGTTCAGTACGGGAACGTTTGGACCAACATCGATGCGGAGACGATCGAAAAGGCGGGAGTAAGCTATGGGGACAAGGTAATCGTGTCAATCTACGAGCGCACCCAATTGAGGTATAAGGGTTCCATGACTTTTGGGCGAACATTCTCAGATGTTCCTAACGGGATGCCTGTAGCATACCTAAACAGCCTTCTGAAATTTTCCGTCGCATTGAACATGGGCAACTTCGCCGGCGAATACAAGATCGGGAGCGGGCCGGAATGGCGCATCATTGTCACCCGGACAAAATAAGGATGAAAACGCTCTCAATTTTTTCCACTTCGCGACCCATCAGTTATTTTTAGAAATTAACAAAATCCGCTTGTGTTATGCTGAGAAATCTTTGCTTCTTGACCCTGACCGTATTAACGCTCGCATCGTGCGGGGGAAAGAATTCCTCCACCGAACAGTCCGTGGGCGACTCGACAGCCACGGCCGATCTTTCCGGAGAATATTCGACGGGCGACAAGACCGCAACTCTGAGCGTCACTAATTGGTCGGAAAGCGGTTTCCGCTTTGAGCTCACGGTGGTGACACAAGATGCGTTGTGCACCGGCGAGCTGAATGGCACGACCACATTTGATCCTCAAAACAAACAGTGGATTTACGACGATGAGTCTACTGGTTGCCTTTTGAAATTCCATTGGGTAAAAGATGCTTTCGAAGTGGAGGAGGAGGGCGCTTGTGACCATGGGGCTGCCTGTTCATTTGCCGGAACCTATCAGCGGGGAGCGCCTGGGCAAGCTTTGACCGAAGACGACCAGGTTGTAACTCCACAAGCCCTGAACAGCCTGATGGATCATTATCTGGCGTTGCCGGATGAATACCTGACTTGCGAAGTGCCCGGTGGCTACGACGAAAACGAGCGCAAAGCGGCCATCAAGACCCAGAGTGATTCCCATATGGTTGTCGACACGGAAGAGCTCGCAGGAATGCAGTTAGCCATGTTCGAAGGAGCCGGTAAGTTTATAGCGCTTGTTTATGAATGTGGTGCAGGTTGCCAGTGCACCAAACGGCATGTTTTGCAATACGACAACGGGCAATGGGTTGACCGCTATGCCGACCTTGTTCCCGGCCTGGACGGGCTGGCCGGTGGCGAGGACGTGGCTGTTGCTTTACGCATACCGGACGGTGCAACAACGATCGAAGTGTATAATTTCGATGACCCCGGACAGGTCTTGGGGACCCTGAAGTGGGACGGATCGAGATTTAACCTCTCTCAATAATTACTTAAGTGGCAATGGAATAGTTTTGCCTTCGCTGGAAGATTTCTTAGCAGCTTCGAGAATTTCCATGACGATCATGTTGTTCTCCAGCGACGACAGTGAAAATGGTTCGACTGCGATTTCACCGCGAACCGCTGCCGCCAGGTAGGCAAATGGATCGTGTAAGGGCGGCGCAGGCACCGCGGCTGATTCCTTTCCTTCGTCTTTGTTCTCGTCAGCGCGTGTTCTGATGCCCTCGCGGTCTGCAATCACATAGCCTTGTTCCGCGTAAATCTCGATGTCTTTGCGGCTGAAGGGCCAATTCCATGAAGCTTGAATAATACCCTGAGTTTTCGGGTAGGTCAAAATGATGGTTGCTTCGTCGTCGACTTTCGGATAGATATCGGGTTTGATCTGTTGGGTGACCGCGGTGACGGTAACCGGTCTCTGGCCCTTCATCAGCCACGTGATGAGGTTTGCCCCGTAACATCCAAAATCCATCAATGCTCCACCGCCGTTTTTTCCCGGGTCTGTCAGCCAGGAGAGGAACTCCTCGTTCACCCCGATCTCCTGCGGACCCTGGTGTCCGTCGTGGACGACCATTTTTCTGATCCCTCCAAGTTTGCTTAGCAGCTCCACCGCTTTGTGATGGCTTCCGTACCACGTCGTCTCATAGTTCGTCAGCAGGAGTATGCCGTGGAACTTGGCCAACTGCTGCATTTCCCGTGCATGGGCCAGGCTGACAGCCAGGGGTTTTTCGACCATCACATGGATTTTACGTGGAGCGCAGGCTTTCACAACTTGAAGGTGTTCGTAGATGCTGTTGAATGCAGTGACCGCTTCCGGTTTAGCTTTTTCAAGCATCTCTTCGAGGGAAGTGTAAACCAGGGTCAGCGGAAGGCGGTGTTGGGCCAGGAAGCGTTCGGCGAGCGCGCGGTTGGCTTCGGCGATCCCGACGATTTCAATGTCCCCGTCGTCTGCCCGCTCCAGTATCCAGTGAACGTGGGTATGGGTCAGTCCGGCGATGCCTATCCGGAAGGGTTTTTTGCCGAGGGCGGGAATGGATGACATAACGACCAAGAGAAAGATAAGCCGTGTCTTCATAAGCAATGATTCGTCCCGTGCCAAGGTATGCGATTTTTGAGTATTATAACAGCTTTGAACCGGGTCCGGCCACAAATTGGTCAGCGGTGTGTCAGGTGTCTGGAGCCGGATTAGCGAAAGGGTACGCAGTTAACCGGAAATTTCTCAACCTGGAATTGTGGACCGATTTTAGCGGGGTCACCTTTGTCAAGCATTTCCGATCAACGCATTATTATTTAAAAAACTGATATCATGAACCGACTTTTTCTTATTGTTTTGGCTGTGGCTGCTCTGACGTTCTCATGTGACAAGCTCGATGATTTATTGACCTTTTACATCAACCACGATGCGACCTTTACCATTGAGGCCACGGCTCCTGTCAACCTTCCGATCGACATTTCAACACCGGATATTGCCACAAACTCCAGTCAGGATTTCGAGAACAACAACACACGATCCGACCTCGTAAAGGATGTCAAGCTCAACGATCTCAGCCTGACGATCACGGCGCCGGCTGGCGAGAATTTTGATTTTTTGAAATCGGTGTTTATTTACATATCCACCGATTCGAACAATGAGGTTTTGCTCGCCTCGGTTGAAGAGGTGCCGATGAACGTGACCTTTGTGGAGATGATTCCTACCGAGTCGGCGCTCGACAGCTATGTCAAAGCTTCTTCTTACAGCCTGCGGACCAAGATTGTCACGCGCGAAACATTGACGGAGGCCGTTGATGTAAAAGTCGACATGGAGTTCAAGGTTACAGCAAAACCCTTGTAACTTCACCTGCTCGATTCCCGGTCACATTGAAAAGTTTACTCGTCTTTTTGCTGATCATTCCGACAGCCTTCCTTTCCGCGCAGCGGTCATGGATCAGGATCAATTCCCTTGGCTACAAACCGGGCAGTATAAAGGTTGCTGTTTTCTGCAGCAAGGATGATGTGATCCCGCGCTCATTCAGTCTGGTGGATGAGCGATCGGGGGAGGCTGTTTTCAAAAGCAGGACTTTGAAGCATTCAGGACCGTACGGGCCATTTCGTTCGACATTCAGACTTGATTTCACATCGATGGCGCGCCCGGGGCGTTACTTCATCGACGCCGACGGTGTTATTTCGCCGGTCTTTACCATCGGAGACGATGTATATGCAGGCACCGCAGATTTTTGCCTCCAGTATATGCGACAGC
>DASPNN010000488.1:0-6117 GCA_035626495.1 Chryseosolibacter sp. | reverse complement strand
TACTCGTCTTTGTGACCGCGGTCGCGTGGTCGCAGGGTAGGACTGTAACGGGCAAGGTGACGTCCGCCGACGACGGGTCAGGGCTACCTGGTGTGAATGTGGTGGAGAAAGGCACGAGCAATGGTGCAGTGACCGATGTGGATGGAAATTTCAGCCTTAATGTAGGCGAAAACGGAACCCTCGTATTTTCATTTGTGGGCTACACCACACAGGAAATTACCGTAGGCAACCAGACGACCATTAACGTAAGTCTGCAGCCGGATGTGACCGCGCTGCAGGAAGTGGTTGTGATCGGTTACGGAACCCAGGAGCGGAAGGAGATTACCAGTGCGGTGGCCACCGTTTCCGCCGAACAGTTTAACCGTGGTAACGTAACATCTCCCACGCAGCTTCTGCAAGGTAAAGTGGCGGGTCTTTCAATCGTAAGACCCGGTGGCGACCCGAACCAGGGTTATACCATCCGCTTGCGTGGTTTGTCGACGTTCGGAGCAAATACTGAGCCCCTCATCGTTCTCGATGGAGTTGTAGGTGCTTCCCTTGACAACGTTGACCCCAACGACATCGCTTCCATCGACGTGTTGAAGGACGGTTCTGCGGCTGCGATCTACGGTGCACGGGGTTCCAGCGGTGTGATCCTGGTTACTACCAAATCCGGAAAAGGTGGTAAAGGCGACTATACGACCGTAGAGTTCAATACCTACGCGACGGTGGACCAGGTGGCGAACAACATCGAAGTGCTCTCCGCGGATGAATTTGTTGACAAGGGGGGTGTCGATTTCAGAACATCGACCAACCGCGGCACAGACTGGTTTGATGCACTTACACAGACTGCCACTTCTTATACCGGTAACATTTCAATAGCAGGTGCGAGCGGTAAAACTACTTACCGCGCTGCGGTGAACTATCGTGATAACGAAGGTATTGCGAAAGGTGTGAACTTCGAGCGTCTGAATACACGTCTGAGCCTGGGACACGAAGCGTTCAATGGCAGACTGCGATTCAACATTAACGCAGCCTTCAATAACCGCGACCAGGAATCCATCAATATGGCCGCCTTCCGGTATGCCGTGATCTACAACCCGACTGCTTCTATCAGGATGACAGATGACCCGGCGACGACGACGATCGATGAAGGAACTGTATACGGCGGTTATTTCCAAAGAGACCTGTTCGACTTCTACAACCCCGTGGCACTTGCCGAACAACAGGATTTCGTCGGCGAAAGAAAGAACGTGCTGACCAACTATCGCGTCGAATTCGACCCGATCGACGACCTGACCCTGGCCATCAACTATGCGCAGGATCGCGAAACCGGTCTGAATGGTGCATTCTGGAGCAAATATGATTTTAACTTCGGCTTTGGAGCGAAGGGCGTTGGCCGTCGTGACACTTACGATAACTTCAACCAGTTGTTTGAAGCAACCGCCAAGTACAACCGCAAGTTCGGTGACCTGACGGGAGAGTTTCTGATCGGTGGAGCCACACAGGTTCGCAATGGTGAAGGCTTTGCTGTCCAGGTAGCTCACTTCCTGTATGACATCGCCGGATACAACAACTTGCGTTTCGGTTCAACGGCTGTTGGTGGCAACACGGAAACCTCAAGTTATGCATGGCGCGATGTTTTGAATTCAGGCTTCGGCCGTGTTAACCTGAATTTCAAAGACACTTACTTCCTGTCTGCAAGTTTGAGAAGTGAATCTTTCAGCGGGTTTGGTTCTGAGAACAAGACCGGATACTTCCCGGCTGCCAGCGCCGGCGTGCAGATCACGCAGTTGGTTGACCTGGGAGTTGTCAGCAACCTGAAATTCAGGGCATCCTATGGTGTGACGGGTAACTTGCCGCCTGCTTCGGATCTTGCTATAGCCAGTTTTGTCCCGGGCAACCGCATCGACTTTGATGGCAATCCCCTCACAACCGATGATATTGTCGTATCATTGAGACAAGCTCGCGATCCGAATCCGACCCTGCAATGGGAAGAGAAAACGGAGATCAACCTCGGATTTGATTTCGGCATGTTTGACAATAAGCTGTCGGGTGCTATCGAATATTACACCCGCGACATCGAAGGACTGCTGTATAACATCCAGCTTCCGGCAGGTGCTCCGAATCCATTCGATCCCAGCCAGCCTTCAAACGTTGCTAATAACGCATGGGCTAACATCGGTAGCCTTTCAGCAGGCGGTTTCGAATTTTCGGCCAGCTATAACGGCATCAAACTCGGACCCGTCTCGTGGACTCCGACATTGAACTTCACGATCTATGACAAAACAACCATTGAGTCGATCCAGGTGGGCGATCTTGGTGTTGCGGAAATCCGCCTTGCCACACCGGGTTCTCCGGGTCAGAACAATAATGAAATGATCCGTAACAAGCCAGGTGAAGAAGTTGGTAACTTCTATGGTCCCGAATTCCTTGGTGTTGATGAAAACGATCAGTATATGCTGTCCTCTACCGATCCTGACGATTGGGGTATCATCGGCAACGGACTTCCATCCAGCGAAGCGGGCTTGACCAACAACTTTGTGTGGGGTAATTTCGACCTGAACTTTTTCCTTCGTGGTGTTTTTGGCCACGATCTGTACAACTCTTATCGTGGGTTCTATGAAAACCGCGACCCGGGTTCCAATTCGTGGAATAGTGTGAAAACGGACAAGACTCAGTTCATCACTTCAACTCCTACGTTTTCCTCGCTGTACATTGAAGATGCGTCGTTCGTAAGACTCCAAAACCTGTCGCTGGGGTACAATGTACCTCTCAAGAACAAGTCGATATCGAGGTTGAGACTGTATTTCACTGGTGAGAACCTGTTTACAATCACCGACTATGCTGGTATCGATCCGGAAGTAAGGTATAACGATTCAGAGAATGGCGACCGCTTCACGAGCAGTCTTGCCCCTGGAATTGAAAGAAGGAACACTTACTTTACCACCAAGTCATATAGCGTCGGTTTGAATCTTACGTTTTAATTGATTAAAGACATGAAAAATATGGTAAAGAACATATTCAAATACGTTTCGGTCCTTGCCTTTGCGATGGCGATCACCACAGGTTGCGAGGCGCCGGATCAGGAAATATTCGATCAGATTGCCAGGGAGGAAGGATTGAATACGACCGACCCTGAAGCGTTGGCCGCCTTTGCCGCCAGTGCATACAGTCCGCTGACAGGAAACTGGGGTGGTCACAACTCACTTTGGTCGTTGCAGGAAATATCTTCGGATGAAATGGTTATCCCGCAAAGGGGACCCGACTGGGAAGATGGTCTCCAGTGGATTCGCGTTCACCAGCACAACTACCTTCCCTCTGAGCAATCCATCAACAACGGATGGACCTATTGTTACGGGGTCATTGCAAACGTGAACAACTTGTTGAAAGACTTCGGGGAGAACGAAATACTTCGTTCGGAGTTTGAAGTCCTGCGCGCGCTTGCATACCTGTGGCTGATCGATGCTTATGGCAATGTTCCGATTATCACGGAAGAATCCACAGACGCCACGCCTCCCAATAACACAAGGCAGGAAGTGTATTCGTTTATCGAAACCAGCGTCCTTGAGAACCTCGATAACCTCAGAAAGGAAAAAACCTACGCCACGATCAACTACTATGTGGCCCAGGCGATCCTTGCAAAACTGTACCTCAATGCACAGGTTTATACGGGATCCGCGCAATGGCAGAAATGTGTTGACGCCTGCGATGAGATCATCGAGTCCGGCTTGTACAGCCTCGAGGCCGATTTCTTCAACAACTTTTCGACAAACAACGCAACATCTGTTGAGAACATTTTTGTCGTCAATTACGATGAGAACAACGCACAGGGATTCAACCTGCCTCAGATGACTTTGCACTATGCCAGCCAGGCAACTTTCAAACTGCAACAGCAGCCCTGGAATGGTTATGCCACCCTTGAGGAATTCTACAATTCTTTCGAAGACGGTGATGACAGGAAGAACAGCTTTATCGTTGGTCCGCAGTATTCTGCAGCTGGCGAGCGCCTCGTCGACCTGAACGCCGAAGCAGATGATCCGGATGGCCAGCCTTTGACTTTTACTCCGGCGCTCAAGCAGCTGTACCCTGGCGCACGCAGGCAGGATGGTGCGCGCGTTGGCAAATTCGAGTTTCGGATTGGGGCGACACCAAACCTCAGCAACGACTACCCGATATTCCGTTACGGTGATGTTCTGTTAATGAAGGCTGAAAGCCTGTGGAGGCTAAATGCTGCAAGTGTGGAAGCGCTTGAGCTTGTCAACCAGGTTCGCGCACGCTCGAACCCTACGCCGCTTGCTGTTCTCACTGCTGATAACCTGCTTGCCGAGCGCGGCCGCGAAATGTTCGCTGAAGCCTACAGGAGACAGGATCTCATACGCTTCGGCAGGTACGACGACGCATGGTGGGAAAAGCCGGCTTCGGCTCCCACCAAAGCCCTGTTCCCGATCCCTCAGGCCCAGCTGCAAAGCAACCCGGATCTCGACCAGAACGACGGCTACTAGAATTGTTTTTTTGTTTTGTTCTACAGGAAAGTACGTGAAAGCGTACTTTCCTTTTTTATCGCTTATTTTAACCCGCAATTTTATCGCTTGACCTGTACCTGAATCGAGGTGGTGATGGGAGTTGACCTATGAAAAGTCTGTTAACGTTTTTTTTCGGGTTGCTGTTGTTGGCAGGTTGTGATCGCGCGTCGGAGCCTGAATCAAGCCGCACATTCGAATTGATTGCCCCTGAGCACTCAAAGGTTACGTTCGCCAATAACCTGAAGTACAATGAACGCCTCAACACCTATACCTATCGCAATTTCTACAATGGCGCCGGCGTAGCCCTGGGCGACATCAACAACGATGGATTGCTGGACATATATTTTACCGGGAACCTGGTGGACAATAAGCTTTATCTCAATAAAGGCGATTTTAGATTCGAAGATATTACCCAAAAGGCTGGCGTCGACTGCAAGGGTGTTTGGTCTACAGGAGTCTCTATGGCCGATGTCAATGGCGACGGATGGATCGACATCTTCGTCTGCAAATCAGGGCCTCCGCTCGGTGGCAACCGCAAAAATGAGCTTTTCATCAATAATGGTGATCTTACCTTTACGGAGTCTGCGGAAGCGTGGGGTGTCGCCGACGAGGGACTATCAATACACACGGCATTTTTCGACTTCGACAAAGATGGCGACCTGGATTTTTACCTGCTCAACAATTCGAACCGTTCTGTCGGAATCTACGATCTGCACAAAGGCCAGCGTGAAGTTCGGGACCCCTTCGGTGGAAACCGACTATATCGCAATGATGGGAACCGGTTCACCGATGTGAGCGCGCAGGCCGGCATCTTCGGAAGCGCAATCGGCTTCGGTCTCGGCGTCACCGTCGGTGATGTGAACCGCGATGGCTGGCAGGACATTTTCGTATCCAACGACTTTTTCGAACGCGACTACCTGTACATCAACCAAAAGAATGGAACTTTCGAGGAACGCCTCGAACACTGTATGACCGAGATCAGCATGGGGTCGATGGGCGCCGACATCGCTGACATCAACAACGATGGCTATGCCGAGATCTACGTCACCGAAATGCTGCCTGAATCCCTGGAGCGGATCAAGACAAAAACAATTTTCGAAGACTGGAACAAGTATACGGAAAACGTTCGCAGCGGCTATCACCACCAGTTCACCAGAAATGTTCTTCAGCTCAACAACGGGCCCATGCCGGGCGGCGGAGACAGCGTGTTCTTTAGCGAGATTGCCCGGTTCGCCGGAGTACATGCCACCGACTGGAGTTGGGGCGCGCTGATCTTCGACTACGACAACGATGGATTTAAAGACCTGTTCGTGGCGAATGGCATCGGCAAAGACCTGACCGACCAGGATTACATCAATTTTTACGCGAATGCAACCCTGACATCCTCGAACCTGCGCAAAGACAGATTGCTGCTCACCCGACTGATTGACAAAATCCCTTCCACGCCATTGACCAACTACCTGTTTCGGAATGAAGGAACATTGAGGTTTACAAATACCGCAACCGTTGCGGGCTTGGATCAACCGGGGTTCTCCAATGGAGCGGCGTATGGCGACCTGAACAACGACGGGGCCCTTGACCTGGTGGTCAACAACATCAACGCGACGGCCTC
>DASPNN010000487.1:0-4325 GCA_035626495.1 Chryseosolibacter sp. | reverse complement strand
GGCCTCTTCCACAAATGCGGCATGGTTATAACTCAAACAGATCACTGTTACGAGTGGTGCAGCCATCAACGTAGGTGTTTTTCGAAGGTGAATTTATTCGAGGCTCTTCCGCCGATCAATAGCTTGAAATGGAGCAGCCCGAAATTTGGCCGGCCGTTTTCTGCCGACGTTCCCAGGTCGAGCAGGCGGACATCTTCACGCTGGCAATAATGATAGATCTCATTGACCAGCATGACGACGGGGCTATATTGGTCGTAAGAACTCGAGTGGTCGTGGTAAAAATCGTAAAGGATATTTTTCGTAACGCGGATGCAGATTGACGCGGCCGCCAGTTGTCGTCCGTCGTAGAGACCGAACAACAGGTACCTTTCCGGAAATTGGTCGATGGTTCGCTGCATGTCATCCAGGGTCATCGATAAGTTAAAATTTTTTTCGGACCGACAGCTGTGAATGAACCCGTAAATATCGTCGAGTGCGCGCGATGGCAATTGCCTGAATGTTAACCCTTCGCTCTTGCAACGTTCGAGCCTGCGCCGCTCGGAGCGGTGTAACGAATTCTCCAGTGGCGCGCGGGTGACTGGAATGCCGGCGGCAACCTCGCTGTCGAGCACATGATAGCCCAAATTGATCAGCATCGTGGTGACAACCGGAAGCCGCCCTGAATAATTTTCTGGCGAGTTTTTGATCACCATGCGCCGGACACCCCTCTGCGCCAGCTGGGATTCCGCAAACTTGAGGAACTCAAACAGTGTCTCCGTCGCCAGGGCGTCGGAAAACTCAACAGAGCCGAACGGTGCCCGCAAGGGTGACCATGCGTCAGATGACCGCAGACAGAAATGAACCGAGGCAAGGATTTTTCGATCCGTATTGTCCACCGCATGAAAAGAAACCCACCCGGTGTCGCTTTGAAGCATACGGTGCGCGTGCAGGTTAAAAATCGACGGATCGAAATCGCTGGAATAGGAATCAGGTGTGCCCTCGCAAAAGACGATCTCTTTCAACTAATACGGGATTCCGAGTTTCTTATAGATGAAATGCATCAGCCATGCCGGCCCGATCAGCAGGAACTGCACATCTTTGAAAAACGAAGGCTTCTTTCCTTCGACCTTATGGCCATAAAATTGACCGATCCATGCAACGACAAAAATTATGACCGAGATGAGCCACAAGGGTGCCACATCAGCCTGGGCGATGACACGTGCGAAGTACAAACACAGTAAGGCGAACAGGAACATTCCGAAACTCAGGGCGATCGACAGCGACACGTAATAGATCAGGACGAGGATCAGCGCGACAAATGCCCAGTTTGCATACGGGTTGCCTTCGCCCAGATACCGTTGAACAACACCGGCCGGCATGGAGGCCATCAATCCAACAATGCTGAAGAAAATCAAGGGCACACAGATCCAGTGGATGGTCTTGTTGGTTGAGTTCTGGTGACTTTCACCGTACTCGGATAATAAGGCATCTATTTTACGCATAAAACAGAAGGTTTAGTAAAAGTAATTTAGCCACTTGCGCAGGATCTTCAAACAGATTTCTGTTATAGTTTTGTCTTGACTTTCGACCAGTCCTTGACCTGCCAATGGACTTTTCCGGTGGTGAGATGATTGCCTTTTTCATCGTGGATCTTCACCTCGCAAATGACAACAGCCGATTCAGCTTTTTTTAACGGCTCATAAATATTTTCCGAAAGCCACTGTTCGGAGATTCGGAATTCAGCGAACGCATCCATCTTCCCCTGGTAATGATAATCCATCTCGAGCCGCTGCATGATCAGGCGGTACTTTTTGACGTCCAGGCGTGTGATCAGCAAAAATCCCGTCGTAAATTCAGAGAGCGTAGCGAGCGCGCATGCATGCAATCCGCGGATGTGATTGAAATTTCTCTTCTTGTACGGAATGCACGTTTTCAGGTGGTCGTTGCTCAATTCGACAATCGCAAAATCATGCGGTTTGTTAAATGGGATCATCCGGTCGAGCGACCAACCGAGTACCTTTTTATAGAAAGCCGATTTTTTTGCCTTGTCGATAATTTCAAAAGCGCTGAACATTTCATTTTTTCTCCGCTTGTAAGTTAACAGTATTTTTAATCGATGAGAATCCCGCCATTTAGAATTCTACCGGTGAATGCGGCCCCGCTGCCGTCTCGTCCTGAAATTCATTATACTTGCGGTCTCACCATCCCTGAAGAAGACTATGAAAAAAATCATTGTGCTCGGTGCCGGACTTGTTGGAAAGGCGATTGCCATAGACCTGTCACAGATTTTCGATGTTACATCCGCCGATATCAATGACGATGCCCTTGCCTCGTTGGCCAAACATGGAATAAAGACGGCCCGGCTTGACGCGACGAACAGCGATGAGCTGAAGAAGGTCATCGCTCCCTTCGACCTCGTGATTGGCGCCGTTCCCGGATTCATGGGTTTCAGGACGGTCGCTTCGGTGATCGAGGCGGGGAAGAACATGGTGGACATTTCCTTTTTCCCGGAGGACCCGTTCCTTCTGGATGAGCAGGCCCGGAAGAAAAATGTAACCATCGTCACGGATTGTGGTGTCGCTCCCGGTATGGGGAACGTTATTTTGGGCTACCATTACCAAAGGATGAAGATCACAGATTACGAATGCCTGGTGGGTGGATTGCCAGTCGTCCGGGAATGGCCCTATGAATACAAGGCCGTCTTTTCACCCATTGATGTGATTGAGGAGTACATCCGTCCGGCCCGCTATGTGCAGAACGGTGCCGTCGTAGTGAAGGAAGCGTTATCAGACCCGGAGCTCGTCCACTTCGATGGCGTCGGAACACTCGAGTCGTGGAATTCGGACGGCCTGCGTTCGCTGATCAGGACCATGCCGGGTATTCCAAACATGATCGAAAAGACGCTTCGTTATCCGGGCTGCATCGAGTACCTCCGTGTACTGCGCGAAACAGGATTTTTTTCGCACGAGCCAGTCGAGATCCGGGGCACGATGATCAAGCCGGTAGAGCTTACCGCAAAGCTGCTCTTCCCAAAGTGGAAACTGAAGCCGGGCGAAGAAGAATTTACCGTCATGAGAATCCGGATCGCGGGGGAAGAAAATGGCGCATCGAAGAAGTACGAGTACAATTTGCTCGACCGCACAGAAAAAGATACCGCCACTTTATCTATGGCCCGTACCACCGGATATACCTGCACGGCGGCGGCCCACCTGGTGATCGACGGAAAGTTCAGTCGCAAAGGCATTTGCCCGCCGGAATATCTCGGGGAGCAAGAAGCACACTTCCGTTTTATTGTCGACTATTTGAAAAAAAGGAATGTACACTACCGGATATCAACGGACTAGCTAGGCGCGCGGAGCAAGCCGGCTCTTGTGATACCCGTAGCTGAAGTAAATCACCAACCCGATCAGCAGCCAGGTGACAAATGCGCCCCAGTTCCAAACACCAAGCTCGGTCATCAGGTAAAGGTTGGTGAGGATCCCCAATATCGGAAGTAATGACAGGTTATGGCGGAAGCTGAGCAATGCCAGGACTGTCCACGTAATCCAGAATACAATCAAGAGGGGTTTTTGGACCAGCATTCCCGAATGTTCAGCCATTCCGAAAGCAAAAATGGCCGCAACGATCAGTGTTGCTGGCACCACGTATTTACCATTGACGTAGGGCACACGGAATTTTGCGTGGGCACTCAGCCCCCGGTGGTCCATATATAGCACGCCCGCGCACACTACGATGAAGGCGAAAAATGTTCCCACACTGGTCAAGTCCACGAAAAACTGCATGTTCATAAACATGGAGGGGACCGCCACCACAATTCCTGTAATGATCGTGGCGAAAGACGGCGTTTTGAATTTGGGGTGGACTTGCGAAAACTTCTTCCAGAGTAAACCATCGCGGCTCATACTCATCCAGATACGGGGTTGACCCAGCTGGTAAACGAGCAGCGCGCTCGTGATCGCCACTACCGCAGACACGGAAATGACTCCTGCCATGAAATTGAATCCGACCTTCTGAAACACATACGCCAACGGATCGTCGACGAGCAATTCCTTGTAGTTGACCATACCGGTCAGTACCAGTGTGATGAGTATGTACAGCACCGTACAGATCCCAAGGCACCAGAGCATTGCCCGGGGCAGGTCCCGTTGGGGATTCTTACATTCCTCAGCCGTTGTCGAGATGGAATCAAATCCGATGAAGGCGAAGAATACAGCAGCCACACTGCTCAAAACACCAGGCACTCCGTTGGGAGCAAAAGGGCTCCAGTTTTCCGGCTTGATATAGAATGCGCCGGCGCCAATCACCAGCAGGATCACGCCAAGCTTCAGAGCTACAAGAATGTTGCT
>DASPNN010000486.1:0-16504 GCA_035626495.1 Chryseosolibacter sp. | reverse complement strand
GCAGCCGGCTTCCTCAACGAGACGGGACTGACCCTATATGACTCAGTCCATGTAATAGAATCTGGATTTACCTACACGGACACCAGCGTCTCCTCCGACGAGGTATACACCTACAAGGTGTTGAGTCGCGGCACCTACGGCAACCCGTCAATCGCGCTACAGGAAAATTTTTCTCAGGCGGTCAGTCTCTATCCGATCAATGACCTTTCAGTCTGTGCGCCCATCGTAGCCGTTGAAAGCAGCGATTGCGACGAATATCTCGCCGGCAACACGTGCGAACAAAGTTTGTTCGACAACCGTATTGGCTGGATTCCCGATGGCGGGTCCGGGTGCAGGACCGACATTGTCAGCTACCGGGTATATGCCGGTGACGCGCGGGATACGTCGGTGGTCATCGTGGCCGAAACTGCGGCAACTATGTTCCGCGAGGAGGGGCTGGCTTCACCGGTGCGGTGCTATCGGGTTTCGGCAGTGGATGCCTCAGGCAATGAAAGCGCATTGAGCGAGCCAGCCTGCAGCACCAGCTGCCCTTTCTTCTCGCTGCCCAATGTATTTACCCCTAACGCGGACGGATGCAACGACCTGTTCTCCTCGCGTTTCCATGGCCCATCGGAAGGTGCAGGGGAATGTGGCTACTCGCATACAACATATTGTCCGAGGTTCGTGAAGTCGTTAAAGATTTCGATCTATAACCGCTGGGGCAAAAAAGTATACACGTCGGACTCGAACCTGTCAGGGTCAATTTATGTCGACTGGGACGGCACGGATGAAAACGGGTCACCGGTTGCCACGGGCATCTACTATTATGTCGCAGAGGTACATTTTGATGTCCTCGAACCAGAGAAAGAATACAAAGTCTATAAAGACTGGATTCACCTGATCAGGTAAACCCGTCCAGCCAACCGGCGAAAATAGCCGCGATGTCCCTAACAAAACAGTTGAGTTTTTCGTACATTTGACCATATCAGTTTAAATCCACAACGGTATGCAGGACACGCTTGAAATTCGCAGTGAACACAAATACATTGAGGTGGCTGACCGTATTGAAACACTTATTGAAAAAAGAGTGCTGAAGGTTGGCGACAGGCTTTTGTCTGTGCGGGCGCTGAGCAAAGAACAGGGTATCAGTCTGAGCACGGCCTTTCAGGCGTACTACTTTTTAGAAAGCAAGGGACTGATCGAAGCACGGCCTCAATCCGGCTACTATGTCAAGTTTTCGCGTGAGCATGCACGCGACCTTCCCCGCACGTGCGAGCCGCCGGACGATGCGATCCCAGTGAGCGTTGATGACATGATCAATAGCGTGTACGTGGATTTGAATTCCGAAAAGGTCCTGAACTTTTCAATGGGAGCGCCCGCGATCGAGCTGCTGCCAGCGGCGAAACTAAACAAAGCGGTGATGCATGTGCTTCGCGAGTCGAAGACGAGTTGTTTGCACTACGAACATATTCAGGGCAATCCGCTGTTGCGAAAACAGATTGCGCGCCAGGCTTTTAACTGGGGAGGCACGCCAAGCGAGGACGATATCATCGTCACGGCCGGCGCTGTCGAGGCGTTGTCATTGTGCGTGAAGGCGATCACCAAGCCCGGCGACGCGATCGCGATCGAGAGCCCGACCTATTTTGCCATTTTCCAGGTGATGGAAAGTCACGGACTGAAAGTGGTCGAGATCCCGACGAATCCGGTGACGGGCGTCGACCTGGATTATCTCGAAACGGCGATCCCCCGATTTGATATCAAGGCGTGCCTGTTTGTCAACAATTTCAACAATCCCCTGGGGAGCTGCATGCCGGATGAAAACAAGAAACGGCTCGTCGACATGCTCGCGAAAAGAGACATTCCTCTGATCGAAGACGACATCTATGGAGAATTGTATTTTGGCAAGACCCGCCCGAAGACGTGTAAAACGTTTGACAAAAAGGGGCTTGTCCTTCATTGCGCGTCATTTTCCAAATCACTGGCGCCCGGTTTCCGCATCGGCTGGACAATTCCCGGCAGGTTCAAGGAGAAGGTGCTGCGGCTAAAAAGAATGCACACGGTCTCGACCAATACTTTGACGCAAGCCGCAGTCGCGGATTTTCTGAGCAATGGGCGTTTCGAGCTTCACCTCCGGCACTTGCGCAAAGCACTCCATACGCAGTCGCTTGTCTACCTGCAGGCCGTGTCAGAACTGTTCCCGGAAGACACGTGCGTTACGCGGCCCCAGGGCGGGTTTACCCTCTGGGTCGAAATGAATAAGAAGATCAACGCTTATAAACTTCATAAGCGCGCATTAAAGCAAAACATCGGAATCGCCCCCGGCCAAATTTTTTCGTCCCAGGGGCGGTTTGAAAACTGTTTCCGGATCAGTTACGGTCAACCGTGGAGCACAAAAATCCAACAAGGATTACAAACACTCGGAAAGTTGATTCGGGAATACCGGTAGCCAATTTTCAGATTCCGGATTTCTATAATTTCTATTTCTAATTGCCTGACTTAACGTTGGCACGTTGTCGCTCACCGTTGCCGGTTACCTGTTGCCTGTTCGACAGAGTTTTCAGTTGAGGACGAGTGATTCAGCCCGGACGTTTTGTCAAGCGTAACTCTTCTTCTCGCCTTCTTTGCTTGCGGATTCCGCAGCGCGCGACCGGACTAAAAACATGGTTTGGGCAAATCGGTTGCCCGGCATGAAACTCGAAAAAGCCGGTAACAGCCCCGAAGCCTCGGGGACAACGTCGCCATTAAGAGCACACACCCTGGCTTGTCCCAAAAATCAGAAATTAGAAATTACGGAGTTAGCAACTAGACCCCCAAATCCGCCCCATCCGCAATGATCAGCAGCAATTCCTTAACCTCCTCCGCTTTGGCGTGCTCGCCCATCTTGTCGAAGGACATGATCAGGTTCCTGTAGACTCTTCGGATGATCTCCAGGTTAGCGCATGGCTCGAAGAAAGATGCCTGCGGGGCCAGGTGCAGTTCATTGATATAGTTCTCGATGTCCTGCCGGGAGAAGATCAAGCCTTTGTTGAATGCATTGATGTAGAATTGCTGATGGCGCTCATCCTTGTAAGTGAGCACGAACAGGTTTGGAAGATTGACCCCGTAGACGGGCAGCTTCAGCTTCTGGGCGACCAGCATATAAATGACGCAGAGCGTGATCGGATTTCCCTTGTGTGATTCGAGAACAACATTGATCATCGAATTTCCCGGGGAGTGAAAATTTTTCGTGTTCGCGCCAAACTTCAGCTTGCTGAACAGCACGCTGTTGATCAGTTTGATCTGGTCGAAAGGATACAGGTCGGGTTTGAACTCAAGCCAGGTGTCGTAGTAGAGTTGCTCGAGATCCTGTTTAAGCTTGAGCAGCTCCAGGTCGGGATACTGATAAGTGGCCACGAGCCACATGCCGGTGAGCAGGTCCTGGTCTTCGCTCTCGTACCACGCCTTCAGTCTTTCTTTCAACAGCTCATATTGCAACGTATGGATAAGGTCTTCGATCTTGCGTTGCACCTGCGAGTTGAAGTTCGACTCCCATTCCTGCTCCAGATATGGAATGACCGTCGTACCGAGCGAAAGTATTTTCTCCTGGACGTGGTTGACGATCTGTTCGTCCTCATCGTCCAGCAGTGACACCAATGCTTTGAATTCCTTTGCCTCCATACCTGCGAACAAATTGTGTAAATCCCTCTAAAAATCCGAATGTATGTAAAAATATTGTTCCGCGCGAAGTGACGCCGCGGCACACGTCAGGTTTGGATCACACCGACATTGAATTTTTCGACGGGCGCATGATTTGCAGCTTCAATACCCATCGAAATCACGCTTCGCGTTTCCAGCGGGTCGATGACGCCGTCAACCCAAAGACGCGAAGCAGCATAATACGGACTTAACTGCTCGTTGTATCGGTCCGTAATTTCTTTCAGCAGTTTCTCTTCCTCTTCTTTGGTGATCTGCTGACCTTGTCCCTTGAGGGTGTTGACACGGATTTGCAGCAGCGTCTTTGCCGCGGACGCGCCACTCATCACAGCGATCTGCGAAGTCGGCCACGCAAAAATAAAACGCGGGTCGTACGCTTTTCCGCACATCGCATAGTTGCCGGCACCGTAAGAGTTTCCAATCACGACCGTAAATTTCGGCACCGTGGAATTTGCCATGGCATTCACCATCTTCGCCCCGTCCTTAATGATGCCACCGTGTTCCGCCTTGCTACCCACCATGAACCCGCTGACGTCCTGCAAAAAAAGCAGCGGGATCTTCCGCTGATTGCAGTTCATGATAAAACGTGCAGCCTTGTCTGCCGCGTCCGAGTAGATGACGCCGCCCATTTGCATCTCGCCCTTCTTTGTTTTCACCACCTTGCGTTGATTGGCCACAATGCCGATGGCCCATCCATCGATGCGCGCCGTACCACAAATCACGGTCTTACCGTAGAGCGCCTTATATTCATCAAAGGCCGAATCATCCACGAGGCGACGGATGATCCCCATCATGTCGTATGGTTTGGTTCTGTCGGAGGGGAAGATACCAAGCATCTCGTCTGGTTTCTCCCGCGGTGGAAGCGATTTCACCCGGTCGAATCCGGCAGCGGCTGAATGACCCAGCTTTTCGAAAATTGAACGGATGTAATCCAGGCATGCCTGGTCGTTGGGAAATTTATTATCGGTGACACCGGATATCTCACAATGTGTAGTGGCACCGCCGAGCGTTTCATTGTCGATCTCTTCACCGATGGCGGCCTTCACCAGGTAAGAACCGGCAAGAAATATCGAACCGGTTTTGTCCACGATCATCGCTTCATCCGACATGATCGGAAGGTAAGCGCCTCCCGCCACGCAACTTCCCATGATGGCGGCGACTTGCACGATCCCCATCGCGGACATTTTTGCATTGTTTCTGAATTGTCGTCCGAAATGCTCTTTGTCCGGAAAAATTTCGTCCTGCATCGGCAAAAATACGCCTGCGCTGTCGACCAGGTATATCACGGGCAACCGGTTCTCCATAGCGACTTCCTGGGCGCGCAGATTCTTCTTTGCTGTGATCGGAAACCATGCTCCTGCTTTTACTGTGGCGTCATTTGCAACGATCACACATTGGCGACCGCTCACATAGCCGATACCGGTGATCACACCTGCAGAAGGGCATCCGCCAATGTCGCGGTACATGCCATCTCCCGCGAACAGCCCGATCTCCAGGAAACGGGAACCCTTGTCGATCAGGTAAGCGATGCGTTCCCGGGCCGTGAGCTTGCCTTTCTGGTGCTGTTCATCGATCTTTTTTTCACCGCCGCCCATCCTGGTTTTTTTCTCCTTGGTACGCAGGGCGTGGATGAGTTGCTTGAACTGATCTTCGTTCTTGTTGAATTCGAGGTCCATAGTTGCCATTGCGGGCAAAAGTAAATGTTTTAAACGTCGGAGGCCAGGGGGGCTTTAAAAACGGTGTCGGCGCTCAACGCTCGTATGCTATTGTTTCTTGCGCTGGTCTTCCAGTTCCTTTTCGATTTTTTTCCGGCTTTTTCCAAAGGGGGCCATGAAATGGCGTGGGTTCTCATTGAGGTGTGTGGCCAGTGAATCCAGGTTATTCAGCAGTGTATTCAGATTGACATACAGCGAATCTTCGGTCATAAGGCGGCTCATTGTATTGCTTCCATTGTTGAGCTTGCCGAGTGTCTCGTTAAGCTTGGTAATGGTTTGCTGCGTTTTGTCCATGGTGCTGGCCAACTCGATACGTTTCAGGGAGTCGGACAGGCTGCGGAAATTCCGGATCGTAGGCCTGAGGTCGGTCAGGGTGGAGTTGATGTTATTTCCGACTTCGGAAAAAGTACCGGAAAGCTGACCGACGTCGCGCCGGACCGACGAGATCGTATTGTTAAGCAATTCCGGTGTGCGCTCCATGCTACCAAGGATGTCGTTGATCTTCGATGCGCTCGTGTTCAGGGTATCGAGCATGATGTTGATCTTGCGCAGGGTGGTCTGCAGGTTTGCTGCTACAGGTTCCGCATTTTCCGTGATGAGTTCAGCAATGCCTTTTGCCACATCCGACCGCATGGTGTCCTTGGGTTCGAGCAGCTGGGGATCTCGCCCGATGGCGAGCTGGATGAAGCGTCCTCCGAGGAGCTCCCCGTTCAATACAGCCACGGTACTCTTGTTGACCTGGATTTTGGAATCGATCGATAGCTCGACGATGACGCGGTTTTTGTTCTGTTCGATCTTGATGTCGCTGACGCGCCCAACTGAATACCCGTTCAGGTAGATCAGGTTCGATTCGGTCAGCTTGTCGACGTTCTTATAGATCGCATAATATTTTTTGTCGGTTGAAAAAAAATCGATGCCTTTGAGAAAATTGAAGCCAAAGTACAGCAATACGATGGCTGATATCATAAACAATCCTACCTTAACTTCTTTCGATAATTTCATTCAGGTATTGATTAAACGGCTGCGGGAAACGCATTTTGGTGGTCAATTTATCGATTCCAGCTCACTTTTATATTCTTTGAACGCGCGATAAATGCCGGAAGCGATCAGTTCCTGGCCCGCCGGGCTGGCAAGATATTGTTCTTCGTCGGAGTTTGACAGAAAACCGGTCTCTATTAATACGCTGGGCATGGAGGTGCGCCACAACACAACAAATCCGGCCTGCTTCACACCCCGGCTAACGCGTCCCACACGTGTTTTGAACTGATCTTCGACTTTTTTCGCGAACATCAGGCTACTCTCCAGATACGCGCTTTGTGTAATGGAGAAAAGAATGTACGACTCCGGACTGCTTGGATCGAACCCCTCGTATCGTTCTTCATAATTTTCATCCATAAGGATTACGGAATTCTCGCGCTTGGCAACTTCGAAGTTGTGCTCATCTTTATGCAGTCCCATCACGTACGTTTCCGTACCGTAGGCTTTGCTTCCGGGCAGCGAGTTCGCATGAATGCAAATGAACAGGTCTGCCTTGGCCTTGTTGGCGATATTGGCACGTTCGTCGAGGGCAAGGTAGGTGTCGTTCTTGCGGGTGTAGATTACCTTGACGTCCTTGTAATTCTTTTCGATATAACTGCCCAGCTTCAGGGCGATCTTGAGGGCGATGTCTTTTTCAAAAACTTTCTTGCCGCGTGTGCCGGGATCGTGGCCACCGTGGCCTGCGTCAATCACTACGACATCAAGCTTGAACTCGGGCTTGACGAAAGTGCTGGAGGAGTTTAGCAAGGTTATTGCTAACAGAAGCAGGATAAATCCAATATTCCTCACAGGCTGTACAATGTTCAAACTATTTGCAATAACTTTACGCAAAATTGTAAATTTTTCACTAAAGTCTAAAGGTCTCATTTTGAATTTAAGACTTGTGCGGCAATCGGGATCCATTTTTACTCTACTTTTCATCTTTGCCTCGATAACAGCGTTCGCCCAGGAACCTCGTGTGAAGCCACCTGCCGGTACGCTTCCCATAAAAAATGATACCACCGGCCGTGAGCAGCCCGATACTGTAGGATTGCAGCCCGCCGATACTGTTCAAATGCCGCCACCGAAGGGTGACATCGAAACTATAATCAACTATACTGCCAGAGATTCGATCCTCGGCAGCATGGACAATAAAATGATCTGGCTCTACGGGCAGGCCAAAATAGTCTATGGAGACATCGAGTTGGAGGCCGAGGAGATCGTTATCGACTACGCCAACAACACGATCTCCGCCCAGGGAGCACGTGACAGCACCGGCGCGCGCATCGGATACCCGATCTTCAAAGACGGCGCTGAAGTGTATGAGACCAAAGGCATCGTTTACAATTTCAAAACCCGGCGGGCCCGCATCCGCGAAATCGTCACCAAACAAGGCGAAGGTTTTCTAACCAGTGCTGCCGCGTTTAAAAACGAAAAGAACGAGATCTTTAGTATCAACAACAGCTACACGACGTGCAACCTGGAAAAGCCACATTTTCGCATTCGCGCTACAAAAACAAAAGCAATCCCCGATGATAAGATCGTTGCCGGACCTTTTTTCCTCGAGTTTAACGGAATCCCGATCCCGGCGGGCTTTCTGTTCGGAATGTTTCCCGCGCAGCGGGAAAGCAGCTCCGGAATCCTGTTTCCAACTTATGGGGATGAGCGCCGTCGCGGTTTCAACCTTCGCAGGGGCGGTTACTTTTTTGATATCAGCGAATATGTGAAGCTCGCCATCACCGGCGATATCTACTCGAAGGGCAGCCATGCCCTCTACGTGAACTCGAACTACATGACGCGCTATGCCTACACCGGCGCTTTTAACTTCAGTTATTCCAAGAATAAAAACACCGACAATATCGAAGACCAGCAGGTGACCAATGACTTTGCCATCACCTGGAACCACTCGCCCCAGTCGAAAGGCACAGGTCGATTCTCGGCATCGGTCAATGCCGCAACCGCGACATTCACCAAGAACAACAACATTATGACCGGCGCGGTGGGCGAGCTGACGAACTCGCGAGGCATCGGACAGCTAAGCCGGAAGCTCAGCTCCAACGTTTCCTACAGCAAACGCTTCAGCGGTACACCGTTTTCACTCGGTGTTAACCTCACGCACAACCAGGACCTGGTCACGCGGGTGGTCGACCTGCCACTGCCAAACGTAACGCTGAATATGACCAATATTTATCCGTTTCAGCGAAAGGGTAAGACCGGGCCCCTCGATAACTTTACCATCGGTTATTCAATGGCCGGCACCAACCGGATCACCAACAACCTCGGCAGAATTACTCCAGGCGCCAAGACCGACAGCATCGCTCCATTCACCATAGAAAATCTGAACTACTTCATCAAGAACGGCAAGAAAGGAGTGCGGCATGCGATCCCGGTAACCTATTCGTTCAAGGCATTGAAGCATTTCACTGTTTCGCCATCGGTCAACTACGAGGAAGTTTGGTACTTTGATAAACAAACATGGAGGTTTGCCAACGATTCGACCGACCTGAAAGAGATCGCTAAAACCATTCCGGGCTTCAACCGCATTGCCAACTATAACTTCGGCGCATCCGTGGCCACGCGGATTTACGGTATGTATTTCTTCAAAAACCCGGCAAGCAGGGTGAAGGCGATCCGTCACATTATTAACCCAAACTTCGGATTCTCCTACATGCCCGACTTTAGCAAAAACACAGACTACTTCCAGGAATTCACCGAGCGCTCCACGGGCCGCACGGTCTATCAAAGCCGTCATCTCGGATCTGTGTATGGCGGATCGGAGCTTGGCAAGACGGGAGCCATTAGCTTTGGAGTAGGAAACAACCTGGAAATGAAAGTGAAAAGCTCCAAGGATACGGTGGAAAGAAAAGTGATGCTGCTTAACAACCTGTCATTCGGCAGCAACTACAACATCATGGCCGACTCTTTCAATCTTGCGCCGATCAGCTTTGCCGCGAATACCAGCATCCTCGACAACAAGATCAACATTAACCTGGGATCATCCATTGATCCATACCGCTACCGTGTCGACCGGCGGGGAGTCGAGCGCAGGACCAGCACATACGCTTGGGAAGACAATAGCCTGGGCCGCATCACGTCCGCGACCCTTGCGTTCAATACGAACTTGAATCCGAAGGGACGGGATGCCGAGCAGGAAACACGCGAGAAAGTCGCCAAGTCCGACCTGCCGGAAGCTGACAAGCAAGCCATCATACAGAACCCGAACGCTTACGTCGACTTCGACATTCCGTGGACTATGAACCTGGCGTATTCCCTGACCTATTCGCGTCCACCCGGCGGATCACCGCGTTTCGTCCAGACCGTGCAGGTGTCGGGAACACTTTCGCTATCCGAGAAGTGGATGATCCGTTATAATTCGGGTTTCGATTTCGAAAAGAAAGATTTTACGATGACCAATTTCGGCATTTCCCGCGACCTGCATTGCTGGCACATGGCCCTGGACTGGATACCCTTCGGCGCCTTTCAGTCATACAACTTCACAATCGCCGTGAAGGCCAGCATACTCAAGGACCTTAAGCTGGAACGGCGTAAACCTTTCTTTGACAATCTTTGAAGCTGAGCTGCGCAGCATACCTCCACCCGTGTGACGGGGGGTACATCAATTTACCGACACAATTACCGATTTTTCATGTAACCCTTCACCAGCGATAGCGCCGAAGGCATTATGTGTGTAAAAAAAAATCCGCCGTTTCGCGGGTTTTAATTAGGAGTGAATAGGGAGAGCTTTCTATCGTAAAGTTCCACCCCTATGAAAGCAAGAGGCAGTCAGATCTTCCAGGTTGTGAGCCTGGTCCTGTTTTACACGATTTGTTATGGCAACCCGCGGGCAGGTTTTTTTCTTCCCGACTCAGTCACCGAGCTGACGATAAAATTTCAGGCTGTCAGAAACCTCATCGTTCTGCCAGTGACCCTCAACGACTCGATCACGGTGAATCTCATCCTTGACACAGGATGCCGTAACCTGCTGCTCTTCGGTAAGAAATTCCAGGAGCTGCTCAACGCACAATCGGGGCGCACCATTCAGTTCTCGGGACTTGGCGAAGGACAGCCTGTGAACGCAACCCTGTCATTGAATAATAAGGCATCTATTGGTTCTATCGTCGGACATGAAATTCCGGTCGTTGTCGTGCCCCAAAAAAATATTTTTGATGGCTTGAGAAATATCCACGGGATCATAGGTTACGACATCTTTCTGAAATTCGAGATCGAGATCAATTCCAGGGAACAGACGATCACCTTCCGGCCAGCCGCGTCGGTTGACCCACGGGAAAATTTTTTTGTCGTGCCCCTGGACATCCGAGATTCGAAACCGGTGATGCCGGCCGCTGAATTTTTTGGAAGCAACGACGTGGCAAAATTCGATGTCATTATCGACACCGGCTCGTCGTTGGGATTTCTGTTGCAAACCACCGATGCATCGGTGTTCAGTAATGGAGTAAAACCCTCGGTGGTCGGGCGTGGGCTCAATGGAAACATTACCGGCTACCAGACGCGACTTAAAAAAATGATCACGGGCAAGCTGGTGATTGTTCAGCCGCCGGTGGCTGTGTCCGAGTCAAGCCAGGGAGACCGGGCCTCCATTGGCATGGACATTCTTAAAAACTACATCGTTATTCTCAACTATTGCAAAGCCTATGCGTGCTTCAAACCAGTTTAGGTGTCGCCGACCACCTGCACTTTTGTTCTTTCGATCACAGACAAAATTTTCATCAGCAATGCTTCTTCCCGGCTCAGGTCGGCGCTCTGATCTCCTTCTTCGCTGAAATATCCGGCCAGCTCATTGTCCTTGTACATCCTGACGATCTCAGGGTGCACATAGTATTTTTTGCAGACTGCCACTGTATTGCCAAGCTTGCCGCTTACCTGCTCGAAAGCGGCGCTGATGTTTTTCTGGTAGTCACTTTTTTTGCTGCATGGGTCCGCGCACTGCAAAGCCTCAAGCATGCCGAGTGTCCCCGCCCACGTCCGGAAATCTTTGGTGGTGAAATCCATCTTGAGGCAATTCTTGATGTATTGGTTAACCTGGCCTGAATCCACTTTTCTTTTTTCGCCAGCTGCATCAAAATACTGAAACAGCTCCTTTCCCGGAATCGCTTTGCATTGCTTGACAATTCGCGCAAATTTCCTGCTCTTCAGCAGCACGCGCTGGTAAACCCCTTTTTTGCCTTTAAAAGAAAAAGTAATTGTATCGCCGCGTATATCCACATGGTTATTTTTGAGTGTGGACAGCCCATAGGATCCATAGAGTTTTTCGTAACCATCATTGCCGATGCGTATGAAGGTCCTTTCCATAAGTCCGATTACCATGGCCATCACTTTGGCTTCCGGAAATCCGGGCAGCTGCAAGTCCTTCCTCACCTGCTCGCGCAACGTCGGCAGGGCTTTTCCGAATTCGATCATGCGGTGGAATTTTGTCTCGTGACGGAGTGCATTCCAACGGGGGTGATACTTGTACTGCTTGCGTTGTTTTACATCGAAACCGGTCGCCTGTATGTGTCCGTCCTCCGATGGACAAATCCAGACACGGCTCCATGCGGGTGGTATCGCCAGCTTCTTGATCCTGTTTAGAGTGCTTTGATCATGGACTGGCTTGTTCCGGAAACGATAAGTGAAACCATTCCCCTTGCGGATTCGACAGATACCCTGCTGCTGGTCGCTGACATAGATTAGGTTCGCCACCGAGGCAGCTTGTGCGTAATCCCTGTCAATCTTTAGCAGCTGTCGATGGCTCAACTGCTGTGATACCGTTTCCATAACATTGCAGCAGAAAATGGCGTGCCCTCGGATTCCAGCTCATGTCCAAGCGGCGAGCGCCGGCGGCGGTAGGCAAAAGGCTGGTATATCGAAAAAAAAAGAGGGCCAAGTAAAGCCCTCTCGTTCAGTGCCGAAGGAGGGACTCGAACCCTCATGTCTTGCGACACACGCCCCTGAAACGTGCGTGTCTACCAATTTCACCACTTCGGCAACAAATAAATTTCCATTCTCAAGTCAAGCAACCCTGTCTTGCGACAGGGTTGGTTTTGGTGCCCAGGACTGGACTCGAACCAGCACACCGGTTAAGGCACTACCCCCTCAAAGTAGCGTGTCTACCAATTTCACCACCTGGGCATTTGGGATGACACCATTTTGGGAATGGGCTGCAAATGTAAAAAGGATCGCGAATTTTAACAACGTCCGGCAAGAAACTCCTGTTCCCAAATTCGATTTATCGTGAAAAAATGTTGTTTCGGGCTAAAACACCCCTAAAGATTCAGACATTTTCTAAAACAGTGGGAAAAAAAAGATTAAAGCAGTCGGCAGTCAGATCAGTTTCAACGCGCTGGCTTCCGGATCCGGTCGCGGATTACACGATTGCACTTTTCAGCATACCAGAATAACAGACTATAGAAAATGATAACAGCGAGGAACACGTATACCATAAACATAAATCTTGCGTCTATCCATACAAATATGGCCGCTTGTGGCTGACCGTACGTGGCATAGAAGTTTATGGCAGCACCAAAGTAAGGTTACAGCCGTTTTCGCAGCTTTTTAAAAAGCCGACCCCTCATATAATAAAAGGGGAATAATTTTCGCTTACCCTTATATTCGCACCTTAATTTTTTACAAACTATGAACCAGTCAATAGCACGGATTTGCTTCACCCTCCTGCTAATATTACAGCTATCCCCCGTTTTTGGTCAGCAATCCGACTCAACTCAGGCGCCGCCGGAAGACTGGTTCCTCCGCGATCCGGAATCAGACAGCCTGCTGGGTGTCAGCGCCGAAAAAACGTATTCGACGCTGCTGAAGGGCCAGCCATCGAAAACAATTTTGGTGGCAGTTATCGATTCGGGCATCGACATCGAGCACGAAGACCTCAAAGATGTGATCTGGGTGAACGAAGATGAAATTCCCAACAACGGCGTCGATGACGACAAGAACGGTTATGTCGACGATATCCACGGCTGGAATTTCATTGGCGGAAAAAACGGCAACGTCAATGAGGATACCTATGAAGTCACGCGCGAATACGCGCGTCTGAAGGGCATCTACGAAAATGTGGATGAGAAAAAAATCGGCAAGAAGAATAGAGCACAATACGAGTACTGGAAAAAAGTTAAAGCCAAGTACGAACGCGATTCGAAGGCCAACACCGACCAGTACGAACAATACAAAAGCCAGTACGAACTTTACGCCAAGGCCTATCAAACCATCTCCATCTGCGACAGCCTGCTTGAGAAAGCTGCCGGCCGGCCGTTGCTGAAATCAACGATCAGCAGCATCGATGCTGCCAACGACACCATCATCGCAGCCAAGATGACGTTGCAGAAATTCTTTCAAAGCATGGAAGGCGATTTCGTGGTAAAAGAGTTTCTCAGCGACCTCGATGAGTTTATCAACCAACTCGAAGAAGGGGTCAACCATTTTCGCGTGGCTGTGGAGTACGGTTATAACACAGAGTTCAATCCACGTACCGTCATTGGCGATGACCCGAATAACCTGTACGAGAAAGGCTACGGCAACAACGACGTCGAGGGGCCTTTCGCACGACATGGGACCCATGTGGCCGGCATCATTGGAGCGAGCAGGAATAATAGCGTCGGCATCCGCGGCATCGCCGACAACGTCAGGATCATGTCGATCAGGGCTGTACCGAACGGCGATGAGCGCGATAAAGATGTTGCCAACGCCATTATTTACGCCGTGGATAACGGCGCGCGCATCGTCAACATGAGTTTTGGCAAATCGTTCTCACCGCAGAAAGAAGCGGTCGACAAGGCGGTAAAATACGCGGAATCGAAAGGGGTCCTGCTCATTCACGCGGCAGGCAATGACGGGAACAACCTAGACGAAAAGCAAAATTATCCGAACAGAACCTACTCTAAAGGCGGTGTGGCAGCCAACTGGCTCGAGATCGGCGCCTCCGCATACGGCGCGGAGGAGACTTTTGTAGGCTCGTTTTCAAATTATGGCAAAAAGTCCGTCGACCTTTTCGCACCCGGTGTCCAGATCTATTCGACTGTTCCCGACGATAAATACGAAAATCTCCAGGGCACCAGCATGGCATGCCCAGCCACTGCGGGAGTTGCCGCGTTGTTGCTCTCGTATTTTCCGGACCTCACCGCCGCGCAGGTGCGTGACATTTTGCGCCAATCGACCCGCAAATTCGATAACCTTAAGGTGATCAAGCCCGGCACAAAAGACCAGAAAGTGAACTTCAGCGAGCTGAGCAGCACGGGCGGGCTGGTCAACGCCTACGAAGCGGTGAAGCTCGCGATGATGATGAAGGGCAAGGGCGGGGAGGGCAGGTAGCCCAATTCCGAATTCGCAATCATTCGTACTTCCTACTTTCTTTTCTCCAACGCGACAATATTTTCAACGTGTATGGTGTGGGGGAACATGTCCACCGGCTGGACGGCGGTGATGTTGTATTTTTCGGTGAGGATGCTGAGGTCTCGCGCCTGGGTGGCGGCATTGCAGCTGACATAGACGATGCGTTGCGGCGAAGCTTCCAATAACATCCTCGAGACATTTTCATGCATGCCTGCCCGCGGCGGATCCGTGATTACCACCTCCGGTCTTCCGTGCTGGTCGAGGAACGAATGATCGAGCAGGTCTTTGATATCGCCGGAGAAAAATTCGGTGTTCGTGATTTGGTTGATCTGAGAATTCACACGCGCGTCTTCGATCGCCTCCCGCACATACTCAAGACCGACCACTTTCATCGCCTGACCTGCCACAAAGTTTGCGATCGTTCCCGTACCCGTATACAGATCATAGACCCGCTCCTGGGGCGTGATCCTTGCCAGTCGCCACGTCTCCAGATACAGCACGTGCGCTTGTTCGGAATTCGTCTGGTAAAACGATTTTGGTCCGACACGGAACTGCAGCACACCAGATCCATCGGGCTTGGGCATCTGTTCGGTGATGTATGGATTGCCTTTCCAACATACAATGTTCAGGTCATGAAAAGTGTCGTTTTTTTTTCCATTGATCACATACTGGAAGGATGTGATCTCCGGAAAATCGCGTTCAAGACGCTGAAGGATCGCCTCGATCCATTGCATCTTGTCATAGGTCACCTGGAGGATCACCATCACTTCACCGGTATTGGCCGTGCGGATGGTCAGCGTGCGAAGGAATCCCACTTGTTTACGCAGGTCGAAAAACGGGATCTGCAGGCGGATCGCCTCATCGCGCGCCGCCAGGCGGATGGCGTTGGACGGATCGGGTTGAAGATGACACTCGACGACATCGAAAACTTTGTCGTATTTGCGGGGGATATGATAGCCGAGCGCAGGTTCAGGTGGTGTCCCGGGCAAAGCGGAGACAAACTCTTTTCGCGTGAGCCACCGCTGTGATGAAAAAGTAAAATCGAGCTTGTTCCTGTAAAACCGTGTTTTTGCCGAGGGGATGATCGGCCTGGCAGCAGGCAGCGCAAGGCCCCCCAGCCGCTCGAGGTTATCGATCACCTGTTTGTGCTTATAGCGCAGCTGTGTTTCATAGTTGATGTGTTGCCAGGAGCAGCCACCGCAGAGGCCGAAATGGATACAGAACGGTTCAGTCCGGTCTTCGGAAAATGCCGTAACCTCAACGACACGGCCTTCGAGGAAGCTGCTCTTGACTTTTGTGATCTCGGCGCTTACCGTGTCGCCGGGCGCGCACCCTTCCAGAAAAATGACCTGTCCATTAATTTTTCCAACGCATTTACCCTCAGCCGCCATGGTTTCGGCCTTGATGCTTACAACGATTTCGCCTTTTTTCATGTCTATAACGATATAGCGCCGCTTGTCGTCCGCGCTGCAAAAAAATCTGCCAAAACTACTGAAATCAGGGGGTTTTATGGAAGTGCGCCAATCCTTATATTTAGAGTCCCACAGTGTATGAAAAGGATTTTTGTCGTTTTATTGTGCCTGTTGGCCTTCCCACTGGCGGCATCGCATATCGTCGGGGGTGAATTTGAAATCGTTCACCGGATCGGATATCGTTATGCCATCAATCTGATCGTGTACTTCGACGAAGTACACGGCCATCCCGACAACAAGATCCAGGACAAGATCATCACTGCGCGCATCTTCCGAGTGTCGGACAACAGCATT
>DASPNN010000485.1:0-3271 GCA_035626495.1 Chryseosolibacter sp. | reverse complement strand
CATGATCCCATCAATTGTGCCATCGTCGTTACGCAACGGCTCGTACACAAAACTTACATAAGTGCTCTCAAGTTGTCCATTCCTTTTCAAAAATACCTCCCTTTCATTTGCCACAAATCGTTCGCCCTTGGTATAAACGCCTGTCAGTATTTCGATCAGCCCCTGGGTGGAAATTTCCGGTAGTGCTTCCAGCAATGGTTTATGCAGGATATCCTCGAGTTTCCTGTCCCAGTATTCGAGCAGCTTCTCGTTAGCGAGTTCAATAATGAAATTTGGCCCACGAAAAATTACGATAATAACAGGCGCTTGCTGAAAGATGTTCTTCAAATGCATCTCAGCCCGGTTTCTTACTTTGGCGATTTTGATCTGTGATTTCACCCTGGCTAGAAGCTCTTTGGCTGAGAACGGCTTAACCAGGTAGTCATCCGCTCCCAGTTCATAGCCTTCTATTCGTGCTTCCTCACCGGCCCGTGCTGACAATACTATTACGGGTATGTTAGCGGTTAGAGAATTCTTTCTGAGGGTATTCAAGAACTGGATACCATCCATCACGGGCATCATGATATCGGTAATGATAACTTGTGGGCGGAATTCAGCCAGCTTTTGCATTGCATGCATGCCGTTTGACGCAGTCTCAACTTTATAATTTTTCGACAGGAGACGGCACATGTACTCGCGCATATCGGCGTTGTCGTCGACTACAAGAATCATGCTTTCTCCCAGATCATCCGGGATGCCTTCCGACAATTGCACTTCTTTTGATGAAGACGAATCCACCTGGTTTCTTGTGAGGGCTAATGCTTCCTGGACATATATTTCCGAAAGAACCGAATCGTAGTTTATGGCAATACCTTCCTCGACCTGCTCTTGCGGAAGATGCTCCTTTCCGGTTGGTATTTCCACCGTGAATACGCTGCCTTTACCTTCTTCACTCTTTACGGAAATTTGCCCCCCATGAAGCGCAGCCAGTTCGCTTACCAGGGAAAGCCCGATTCCCGTACCTTCATGCGTTCTGCCGGCCGCGTGTTGCACCCGGTGAAATCTTTCGAACATTCTCGGCAGCTCTTTTTGCGGAATTCCTATTCCGGTATCTTCGACGCTGAAAGTGACTTTGCCCCTGTTTAACTTCAGCCTTACTGTTATGTGGCCTTTAAGCGTATACTTAAATGCATTCGATATAAGGTTTAGAACGATCTTTTCCCACATCTCGCGGTCTATGAAAATGTTCCGACCAACCTCTTCGGCATCGATCGTATATTGAAGGCCGGCATTCTCTATCGCAGAACGGAAACTGCTCGCTAAGTCACAAGTCAATGCTGTCAAGTTCGCCGCGGCAAATCGCGCCTTTACTCTACCGGCTTCCAGTCGGCTGAAATCCAGCAATGTATTGACAAGGCGAAGAAGCCGCATTGCATTTCTATGCGTGGCTTCAAGGTGATGCCTTTCGGCAATTGGCCTGGCGTTATTTCTCAACAGTTCTTCCAGCGGTCCGAGCATGAGAGTCAGGGGTGTTCGGAACTCATGGCTGATGTTGCTAAAAAATGCTGTCTTGGCTTTGTCTATTTCCTGCAAAGCTTCGATTCGCTTGCGTTCTTCTTCCAACGCGCTCACCTTTGAAATGGCCGTGGAAATCTGGCTCGTAAGAAGCTTAAAAAATCTTTTATAGTTTTCATCCAGGGTGCTTCGCGGGCTTACTCCTGCAACCAAAATCCCATAGGGTATATTTTGTCCGGGTTTTTTTATCGGAAGAACAACTGCGGTCTTCGCGGGTTCCGGCCAAGGACCGCCCGGCAGTTTGCCAAACCTTTCATACAAGTCCTCGACGATCACCTCCTTTCCTGATTCAATGACTTCGGCAAAAGGCCAAAGACTTTTAGCGATGGTTACCTGTTCAGGATTAACAAAAGCACGCGCTGACAAATTGCTTTCTCCGACTTTGTGCGCGGTTTCCTCTTCGGCTTTGATCCTATAGATAATAAAAAAGGGAAGATCCAGGGCATGTTCGCGGAGCAGGCTGGTGATCGCAGCATAAGCATCGTCTGTCGAATGAGCGTCGAGTGTCCGGTCGCCCAAATCATTCAGGAGATTTAACCTCCTTTGTCCGATTACACGTTCGGTAGTTTCAGTCACTATGGTAAGAACTCCCCCAACCTTGCCGCCTTCAATCGTGATCGGACTATACGACCACGTAAAGTATGCTTCCTCAGTAAAACCTTTTCGCTCAAGAATTAAAAGCTGATCTTCGGACCATGTCGCTTCACCTTTCCTCATTACCGATCTTAACATCGGTTCTATAACCCTGCGAACTTCCTCTTCTCCCCAGCCAAATTGTGAAAATCCCGGCTTACCAAACGCCTCCGGATGCTTTCCGGCAAAAATGGGAATATACGCGTCGTTGTAAATCAGCGTGAGATCATCGCCCCACCAGATCAAGATTGGGAATTTGGTCTTAAGAGCGGTTCCAATCGAGGTGATCAAACTTTGCGGCCACTTTTCAACAGGTCCTAAAGAGGTTTGGCCCCAATCGATTTTACCGAGCAAATTTCCGGTTTCGCCCTTCAGCGAAAGAAAATGGTCGTTCATTACAGACTCAGTCAGCATAGCTCCTTTTTGCATTTATTTTTTCAAAAAGCGCCTCAAGAAGAACGGCTAAAGACGAAATACCAGGTTGTTTTGTAACAAATTCCATTACTCCTTTTGCTTTCAGATCGCTCTCTCTAAAATAGTTATCCGAAGTGGTGTATATGACAATCGGGACTGCTTTCAAGCGATCGATTTTTTTTATCTCATTCAAGCATTCCCAGCCATCCATTCTGGGCATATTTATATCGATGAATATTATATCCGGGTTAAAAGTGATATCATTCAGTAACTCCATGGCCTCGATACCACTGTAAGCCTTTTTAAGTGAAACCTGAATGCCCAGTTCCTCTAATGCCAATGAAAAGAAATCCTGGTCATCCGGATCGTCATCGATCAAGAAACAATTCATCATTGGTGAACTAAATCAGACATATTGAGACTATACAATTTAAAAGATTGGCCAAATAGTAAAATTTCATGCCAACCAAAAAAATGTAGATTTTTTTAAGTTGTAGACGCATAAGATTCTGTCAAGACCATCTTACAAGGGGAGTGAGTTGACACCTCCGCGACTCCGGCTGACGGTGAGAGGGGACTTTTTGGGCAAAGTTTTTTGTGTAGGTATCCGCTTACAGCTGCTTGGTTCCAGTTGGGGATTTGACGAATGAGATGTCAAAGAATCTTATGA
>DASPNN010000484.1:0-2113 GCA_035626495.1 Chryseosolibacter sp. | reverse complement strand
AAGTATTCGCAACATCCCGTGGGCTCTTAGCTAAGATATAACTTTTTTCCCAATCACCAGCCAGTCTTTCGCTTGTGGCTGAAAGTAGAAGAGGCCGGGGTTTACCCTGACATCCTGATTTTAAAACGATGTGTACCGTCGTTGGCTCATATGGGTAAAGCCTCCTACACTTGCGTTTGATGATTTTGTGGACACAATCCTCTGCAAATCCTGATTTTTATCGAATCTGGGTTTTCCCTGACCCGCGTCGGGAACGGCCGCTATAGATTTGTATTATCAAACACACCAAAAACAAAACCGTTATGACACTCAACAAACGAATCGCCAGAAAGGGAACCGACATATCCCTGCTGATCATTGTGATATTGATCGGTGCGCTGTTCAATTCAGTTCAGGCGCAGCCATCGTATGATTTTCATGACACGCATCACCCGGTGAAGCATGCTAACACGGCAAGCGGAAAGATCAACTATGCTGAAAATGTAAACCTGGAGGCAAAAGCCGTTCCGTTATCGGGCGAATTCAACAGCCCTTATGATGATATCAAACCTTCGTTGACGCCTTGTGGAAAAAGATTGTATTTCAGCCGTCATCTTCATCCTGGAAATACCATTGGTGAAAATGATCTGGAAGATATCTGGTTTGCCGATTTTGACGAGGAAACTCAAACCTGGTCGCATCCGGCACGTTTGAGTGGTGATTTGAATAACGCGGGTCCCAACTATGTCAACAACGTAAGCCCTACTGGAGATACGATTATCCTGGGAAACCGCTACAAGAAAAATGGAAAAATGATGGCCGGTGTTTCCTATAGTGTAAATGTGAATGGCAAGTGGAGCTTTCCGGAAGCGATCCACATCAAAGACGACTACAACGTCGCCGATCAGGCCAACGTTTATGTTTCATTGAAAACTGGGATCATCATTAAGGCGATCCAGCGCGCCGAGACGGTCGGTCTCCGCGACCTGTACGTAAGTTTCTGGAATGGCCACGAAGCCACAGAACCGATCAACATGGGTAATGTTATTAACACCGAATTCGAAGAAGCTTCTCCTTTTCTCTCATCCGATACCAAGACCATGTACTTCGCCTCAAAAGGGCACAGCGGCCATGGTGGATTTGACATCTATGTTACAAAGAGACTGGATGACACATGGACAAACTGGTCGACACCCGAAAACCTCGGCCCAGCTGTGAATGGCCCGATGGATGATGAGTTCTTCAGCATCTCGCACTGTGGAAACTACGCCGTTTTTTCAAAGCAGGTGAACGTGCACAACACCGACCTTTACCGGATCACGCTTAGGGAATTGTTTGGCGCACCTGAAAACGCACAAACACAACCGAAAGAACAAAAGCAGAATGCTATCGACAACACTTCAAGTGTAGCATTTGCCGCTCTTTGATAAACGCTTAAAAAAGATCGAAATCAGCAGTCAGGTTGTTTGTTCCTGACTGCTTTTTTGCTTCCATCGCTTTGCTTCAGAGTAACGCCGTTTCTACCGTGAGCTGATATTTTTCTCCTGTTGCTCTAACAGTTCGAGGAGCTCATCGCTATTTAAATAATCTTTGTACTCATCCCGTTCAAACTTCAGCAGAATTCTATTAATGATCCCGGAATTGCCCATGTCGAACAGTCTTTCGATGCGGTGTTTTATATCAAGATTTGTCATATAAGATTAGTTACCAAGAATCAAACAGAGCGCCGGACCTCTTGGTTCGTGAATGGATAAATCTGTTTACGACAACGTTTGAAACTCATCCGCGAGGCTCATTGTGAGCGTTTGTAGCAATCCAGTTGCTTTGCCGGTAGGCTTTTATCTGACTACGCAATGGTTGGGCACTTTTTGCCTACGCGGTGAATCTCAGCATCTGGTTACTTATTGGTAGCGGAGCTGTTGCCATACTGCTTTCGTTGTTGACCGTCGGTGGTCAATCGCTCAGAGCATCCCATGCAAATCCGACGGAGTGTTTGAGAAATGAATGACGTTTGCGCATTCGTCTTATTTTTGAAATTCTAAGTCGACGCCGATCCCTTGCTACGGAAGGCTGTCTAGCCGTGCCTGTAAAAAGTCATCTATCGGCTCAGCAGATAGGACGTAAATTCGCGGCC
>DASPNN010000483.1:0-13680 GCA_035626495.1 Chryseosolibacter sp. | reverse complement strand
CACCGTATTTTTTGGAACATCTGAAAATAGCAGCATGTTTTTCTCAGCGACCCATAAGGGCCCTTCGCTCCATTCGTAACCTTCTCCAAGCACTTCGATTTTCGCATCCTGATTGATGATGTTGTCCAGGGAAGGGTCGATTCTTTCTACAGTTCCCATGGTTGTAGTCTCACTGGTTACTTTACAGGAGAAGAGTAGTCCAAGAAGCATCACGTAAAGCAGGTGTTTCATATTGCTCGGTTTTGTTGGGCCGTTAAGATAGTAAAAACCTGCAACCGTTCAGCCTCCCGTGATCGCCTGCATGGCCATCAATGGACCTCCGGTACCGTTCTTTCCCTGAATGACAGTAATTGTTTGAGGGAAAAAAAGTGCATCAAATAAGCAAGCGGCACCAGGAACCCCGGCAACCACGAAGCGGGGAAAGTTGTAACAACGGTGTTGGACGGCTCATTCATAAACACGCGGATCGGTGAAGGCGTGGACAAGATCGCCACGGCCACGATGTTGATCAGCAGCAGAAGGCACAAGACGTTCCAAATGATCAGGGCGGTTCGCGACATTTTTCCCCTTACCAGCAGCCAAGCAACCACGGGTCCGGTGATGCCCGAGAGGATGTCAAGGTTCCGTCCCTCGAAGGTCATTTGCTCCGGAACAATGTTGCCGATGAACAGTAGCCACAGCAATATCTCAACGAAAAACCGGAAACTTTGCAGTTGTATGATCTGCTCTTGTCTTACATGATAAAGTATTTCACCGAATGACCGCGACCTGGTCAGCACAATAGCAACCACCAGCGGCACTGCGATCACCGGCAAAAAGTTGAAAGGAAAATTATCAAAATTGCCCATGATGCCGGTACCTGACCAAACCGAGACAAAGATCGCCCACGCGACCAGGCCAAGAATCCATTTTCTCTTAAAGCGTTGTTTGCGGCCGGGAGACCACGCGGTTGCGTCGGCACCGGAAAATACTTCCTGTGTAAAAAGAAAAAAGTAAACGATCGTTAATAGCACAAATCCGGCCTGCGTCAAATTTGAAGTTAGCGGTGTCATAGGGTTTCGATGTTATTTACCGTAAATCAACGTAACCGTTGTTGGAACGCAAATAGCAAAAATTGCTAATTCGGTAAGCCAGCCGACAATTTGGTTGATCGTAAATCACGATTTTGTTCATGTCCCAGGGAAGATAGCGTGGGATCATACAATTTACCGAGAATTCCTAACAGAAGAGGGCTATTTGAGTTAACTTTCTTATGCACCCGCACCACGCGCTATCCGCAATTTTCGTGCGGCCGCATGCGCAATTCTTTCCGGGCGGATTGTGATCATGCCAGGCGCGCAAAATAGAAACAACTAAACCTTTCGATATGAACACATCCGATTTCTTTTCATCACGCAGGGAGTTTATGCAAACTCTCGCAATCGGTACTACTGGATTGGTAGCAGGCGTCTCAAGCACGCCGGCAGTGGCAGGAGGCGGAGGTTCTTCCAGCGAGCTTGGTATTCAGGCGGAGGCCTGGATTAAAAAAGTAAAGGGAAAACACAGAATCATCTACGATGCAACAGAGCCACATGATGGTTTTCCCATCATTTGGTCATGGGCATTTTACAAAACCAATAATGAAACTGGTTCTCCTGACAGCGACCTGACGGCCATGGTCGTACTGCGTCACAACGCGATACCCCTCGCCATGGAAGACCGGTTGTGGGAGAAATACAAATTCGGCGAAATGTTCAAGATCACCGACATGACAACCAATGCACCTGCCCTGAGAAATCCATACTGGACTCCCACGGATGGCCCGTTCAAAGCGTTGGGGATTGACGGTATGAAGCGTTTACAGGAACGCGGCGTAATGTTCTGTGTATGCGATCTCGCGCTCACCGTATACAGCATGAGGGCGGCGCAGTCAATCGGTGTGAATGCGGAAGAAGTGAAAAAGGACTGGCTGAGTGGCCTTAATCCGGGTGTTCAACCGGTGCCGTCCGGCGTTTGGGCCGTCAACCGCGCGCAGGAGAGGGGATGCTCATATTGCTATGCCGGCGGATAGCCGCAAACAAAATCATGGTTGATCCCGTGATTGGCAATCATCGGGATTGACCACATCTTTTCTTATTGATGAATCCTTATGAAAACATTTATCTCGATCCTTTTTCTATGCGGCAGTTTTTCTGCATGGGCACAGAACAAGCCGGTAAAAATCGTCTTTGACATTACCACCAAGGACACGCTTGCTCATCAGGCCGTGCTGCGCCATGTAACGGGGATGGCCGCATCTTATCCGCAGTCGCAGTTCGAGGTCATCGTCTATGGCGGCGCGATTCCGATGTTGATCAGCGACAAGTCCACGGTTTCTAAAGACATCGCCAAGTTATCGGGTAACAAGAATGTTGCCTTCAAGGTCTGCAGCGTCACCATGAAACGGTATAACGTCGCGGAGAAAGATCTGCTTCAGGGTGTTGTCGTTGTGCCGGATGCGATTCTGGAAATCGTCAATCGCCAGTCGGAAGGCTGGGGATACATCAAGGAAGCTCATAACTAGGCGTGATGAGGGAGCAGCTCCGGTCGGTGCGGGTCATAGTATTCCTCATGGGTGTGAGCATTACATTACTCCTTGTCATATCGGTCGCAGCCATTTTGGGACCGAACCCTGCGTTTCTGAAACAAGCGACTGCAGAAGGCAGGGGTACCCGTCCTGCCATTGATCCGTCGCCCCAGATCTCTACCACCTTTGACGATCTGTGGGCAGCGCCGGATTCGCTAGATATTCCCGCGACAGCGGAAGGAGAAATGATAAGATACGGCCGTGAGCTGGTAGCGCATACTGCACTTTATCTGGGTCCCCGGGGAAAAGTTCGCGCGATCAGTAACGGGATGAATTGTCAGAATTGCCACCTTGAGGCGGGTACGAAACCGTTTGGAAACAATTACGCTGCGGTATTTGCGACTTATCCCAAATTCAGGGCGCGTTCCGGAACAATCGAGTCCGTCGAAAAGCGCGTGAATGACTGTATCGAACGGAGTCTTAATGGCCAGAAACTCGACGAGGACAGCAGGGAAATGAAAAGTATTGTTGCGTATATCCTCTGGGTTGGAAGGGATGTCCCCAAGAATAAAGTTCCTGCCGGTTCAGGTATCTGGGATCTCAAGCCACTCGACCGGCCGGCCGACCCGGTGCGTGGTAAAATCGTGTATGTAAAACATTGCGCGCGATGCCATGGCAGCCGTGGTAAGGGAATCCGCGAGGGGGATTCCGCCGAATGGAAATATCCGCCCTTGCATGGCGACAGCAGCTATAACATCGGCGCAGGCCTGTACCGCCTGAGTCGCATGGCCGGATACGTCAAGGCGAACATGCCATATGGAATTTCATTCGACGCGCCGGTGCTCACCGACGAAGAGTCGTGGGACGTCGCCGCGTACATCAACTCATTGCCGCGGCCGCCGCGCGATCTTTCCGCCGACTGGCCCGACATCAGCAAAAAACCTTTTGATCATCCATTCGGCCCTTTTGCCGACACGTTTTCTGAACAACAGCACAAATACGGACCCTTCGGTCCAATCAAAAAAGCCCAACAAAAAAAATAATCACGCATGCTGCCGGTACACGCTCGGGTATACGCCTGTGTGCTTGTGGAAAAGCCGGCTGAATGACGCTGCATCCTTGATCCCCACCAAGGGAGAGATGCGGCGGATCTCATACTTTTTGTCTTTCAGCAACGTCTTCGCTCGCTCAATCCTGATTTCGTTCAGGAATTGATGCGGCGTTTTATTGAAGGCGAGTTTGAATAACCGGAGAAAGTGAAATTTCGAGAGGCAGCATTCTGCCGCAAGTTCGTCGAGAGAAAAGTCTTGGTGATAATGGGAGTGGAGGTAATCCCGTGCGGCAAGTAATCGCCTGACAATTTCGGTCCGGGTTGCCTGCTTGATGGCAGGGATCGATTTGGCGATTCCGCGATGGTTCTGGTCTGCGTTGATGAGCAGGAGCATCAATGTGACAAGATGCTCTTCACGCAGCATAGGTTCGTTCTCATGCTGAAGGATAGAGCGGATAACGGACGCGATGTTGCCGGTTTTTTGATGCAGCGTGTTGAGAAATTCAATCCGTTCGTGCGGTCGTGAAAACACCGGGTTATCCAGGAGTTTGTCCGGGTGCGCCTGGGCTGCGAAAACCTGGTCAGCGAAATATTCTCCAAAGTGAATGTTGAATGTTTCGGTCTCGCATTGTTCGATGGCGAGGGTATAGTATTGATCGTGGTTCGTCACGAAAAACATCCCATCGCTGACCTTCACACGCCGGCCGCCGGCTTCGACGTGCGATTCGCCCGAGATGTTCGTAAAGATCGAGACGGGCCCGCGGATCTGATCGCGGAAAGTGTCGCTTGTGCGGACATTCAGCATCACCGTCGGCCACCCCGGATGTGGCAATTCATCCCCGTTCCAGGCTTTACGGTTCCTAAAAGCCTGCTCTGCCTGGTTTTTCAGCCACTGTAAGTCTGGGAACTGTTGCAGAACCATGTTGTCCAAGATACGGAAGAATAACCCGGCCTGTTTCCCAATTATGGACGCGAACGCGCCAAATTGAAAAAAAGGATGTAAGAAATATCATAAAAATTGCGGTTTTTATAACATTTTCTGCTTCTTGCGACTGGATAGGTAGATTGGTTCCGGATTTGCCGATGTAATATCCGTATTAACCCTGTTGTGTCAATGACAAGTTTCTTCGAGCACCAAAAACTGAGTTTCCGCAAGAATTACATCCGGAACCTGATTCAGCTGGCTTCCGCCGACGGGCACCTGGATGAAACAGAATTGAAGGTTCTCTTCGAGATTGCGGCTAAAAGAAATTTGAAAGAATGGCAGGTCAAGGAATTACTAAAAGACACGACCCCGTTCGAAGTTTTTATCCCCGAATCGTTCCTTAACAAAATGACGCTGTTGTTCGACCTGATGCGGTTGATCTACGCTGACGGCGTGGTTGATGAGAGTGAAATTGCCTACATCCGTTTCATACTCGCTTCTTTCAAGCTTTCCCCCGGGGTGATCTCCGAGCTGTTCATCATGTTCCAGAATGGCACTCCCGATAGCGACACCTGGCGTGAGTTCACTGAATCTCTGATGATCGAACATCAACCGGTCGACAGATTCGTCACGATACTGTAGGTTGCCAAGTGCGGATCAAATTAAGTATTTTGCCTGCCCAAAATACTTGTTATGGATTCTGCTATTCAAATACCGCAACGCCCCGCCCGCAAATTCCTCCCTGAAAATTTTTCCGTCACGTCCTGGGAAGGCCTTGAACCTTTTTTCACGGAGCTCCTGAATCGAAAGATCGAATCGACATCTGCGCTGCAAAAGTGGTTTCGCGACCGCAGTGAAATTGAAGCAGTAATATCGGAAGACCTCGCGTGGAGATACATTCGCATGACCTGCTACACGGAGAACAAGGATTACTTGAACGCTTACCAGGATTTCATCCAAAATATTCAGCCCAAGGTTGCCCCCGTTTCCGACCAATTAAATAAGAAGGCTGCCGCGACCCCCTACCTTAACGAGCTCGCCGCCAAAGAAGGCTACGATATCATGATTCGCAACCTGAGGAAAGATATCGAGATCTTTCGCGAAGAAAATATTCCCCTTTTTACGGAGATCAGCACCGAGTCCCAAAAATATGCACAGCTTTCCGGGGCCATGACCGTAAAAGTCGACGGGAAAGAAATGACCTTGCAACAGGCGTCGGTGCTGCTTATGTCTACAGACCGCAAGAAACGCGAAGAAGTTTACCGAAGCATCACGGCCCGCCGGCTCCAGGATAAGGGCGCCCTCGACGAACTCTTTTCGAAGCTTATCCGGCTTCGCCACCAGGTGGCCGTCAATGCCGGATTTTCGAATTTCCGGGACTATATGTTCAAGGCGCTCGGGCGTTTCGATTACACCAAGGAAGATTGCTTTCGTTTTCATGAGGCTATTCAACACGAGGTCGTCCCATTACTGAATGAATTTGCCAAAGAAAGGAAACGCAGCCTGAAGCTCGATGCCTTACGCCCCTGGGATAAGTCCGTCGACCCGGAAGGCAAGGAGGCATTGAAGCCTTTTACCAATGGAAAGGAGCTCGCCGAAAAAACTGTGCAGGTCTTTGAAAACCTCGACAAATATCTCGGGCAGTGCCTGACGATCATGCGCGAGATGGGACACCTTGACCTCGAATCCAGAATCGGAAAAGCACCGGGCGGATACAATTACCCGCTGGCTGAGATCGGAGTTCCGTTTATTTTCATGAACGCTACCAGCACATTACGCGATATGGTCACGATCATGCACGAAGGAGGTCACGCTGTTCATAATTTTTTAACACGCGACCTGGAGCTCAACGACTTTAAGTCAACCCCCAGTGAGGTGGCTGAGCTTGCGTCCATGTCAATGGAATTGATATCGATGGACCACTGGAACAAATTTTTCAACGCCGATGATCTTAAACGCGCAAAGCGCGAACACCTCGAAGACCTAATTGAAACTCTCCCATGGGTTGCGACCATCGATAAATTCCAGCATTGGATTTACGAAAACCCCGATCACACCATTGAAGACCGGAGGCGCGCATGGAATATGATATTCGACCAGTATGCCGATTCGGTGACAGATTGGTCAGGTCTGCAGGAAGCCAAGGATGCAATGTGGCAAAAACAATTACACCTGTACGAGGTCCCTTTCTATTATGTAGAGTATGGCATGGCGCAGCTCGGTGCGGTTGCTGTCTGGCGTAACTTCAGGAATGATCGGCAGAAGGGTTTGCAGGGATACATGGCAGCGTTGAAGCTGGGATACTTGAAATCGATTCCGCAGATATACCAGGCGGCAAACATTAAGTTTGATTTCAGCAGGGAATATATTCGGGAGCTTATCGGCTTTGTCAGGAAGGAGTTGGCTGCGATTTAGTTGCTCTACTTCCACGAGGCCCGCGCCAGTATAGCCACAAATCATCGGGAATCACGCGTCGTCGGAGGAAGATGTGGCGGTGTTATCCCACGTCGTCGGCGTCAACCTCGGCTCGCTGAACCACCGGCTTTCATGTGGCATGGCGAAGCACACCTTCGCTGCCGGCTTCTCCAAGTGTTTGGACGACGGCCAACAAAAAAGCCCCGACGCTCATCGGGGCCTTTCATTTAATCACATCTTCAAAACACTATCCTTTTTTCTCAGCCGAGGCTGCGGTGTCTTTCTTGTCAACCTCAATCTTGACGATCAGGTCTACCGTATCGCTAACAACCAACTCACCGGTGGAGACTTTGTTGTCCCAGGTCAGTCCGAAATCGCGTCGGTTGATCTGACCTGTCAGTTTGAACCCTGCTTTTTGTCCACGTCCCGTGTTGATGCTTCCCCCATAGGTCACGTCGAATTCCACTGGCTTGGTGACCCCATGCATCGTCAGGTCTCCTTTCAGTTTATACTTGCCACCGGCTTTCGTCAGGTTGCCTTTGAAAGTGATGTCCGGGTAAGTTTCCACTTCAAAAAAATCTTTCGATCGCAGGTGATTGTCTCGTCTTTCATTATCTGTGTCGATCGATGTTGCCTTCGCGGAGAATGTAACATCCGCGTTGGAGAAATCTTCGGCCTTGCTGACGACACTGCCTTCAAAATCATTGAACTTTCCTTCAACCTCCGACACCGCCATATGTACGACACTGAATCCGATTTTAGAGTGTACCCGGTCGATCGTCCAGGTGGTTTGAGCCGTTGCCATTGAGCAGATTGCCACGGCAAACAGCAGCATGTTTAATTTTTTCATAGGTTGGATGTATTTAGTTGGTTGATACAAGTATAACACCAAAAACTAAATCGGTGTTTAAACAGTTACCCGATACCCCATAATCATTTGATTACCAAGGAGAACCTGTCTGCAGATTAACATTTCATTAACAAAGAGAGAACGCCTGCTGCCAGGGTTGTGGGCCGCTATTTTGAACTTTCAGGTAGAACGTTCCGGCAGGACTCCAACTCGATGTTTGTAGCGTTACAACAGATCCGGAAAAATCAAGATCGAAATAATATTGCTTGATGCGATCGTCGACATAAATATATGTTTCTTGTTTTTCGAGAAGCCGGGATCACAAGGGTTCTTTGTTAATCCAAAAATTTCGGTTTTGAAGACCTTGGCTTTCCACTGTCTCTGATCTTGTATTTAATACGCAGTGATGCACATATTTATGTCTTCGTTCATGTGTCCGATGATTGCATCCAGCCCGTTAAAAAATGTCGCTTTCGGTTCTATTCTTTCCCGGTAGGAGTACTCAATTTACGCACAGTTATGAAGGTTTACCTCGATTACACGGCCACTTGAGTTGATTGTCTGCCGGTCTACTTGGTTTGCGTGTATTATCCGCGATGCCACGAATTTCAACCCAGCGCAACACCCATCCAATGAATGTGAGAATTACGAATAGTGCTAATCCAGTAAGAAAACATAAGCCGCCGCCATGAGTGAATTTTCAGATGAAGGTTTTTATCGACGCCAAGAGCCCGCTGAAAGTCAGCCCGCACTTTAACAGGGATCATGTTGAAGTGGTATTGGTAGAGAGATGCAAATAGTTAAGCACTATGCCCTGCGCATAGTCATAATCGCCAGGTGAACAGGTCAAAGATATCATTCATTAACCAAAGAAAGAGAGGGTCGCCGTGCTGTCCTGGCCGCGATCACACCTTGCGTTCCAGGTAAAACTCTCCTGTAAGACTCCAATACTCATCCGTCCATGCCTCCCCGTGTGAGTACAGCACAAGTTCCCCCCGAACGAGGGGTGTTGGCTGAAAAGAGAATTCCATTAGGAGACGCTCGACGGGTTTGCCTGGGCGCGCCCGGAATGCGCATTCGCGGATACAATGCAGGTTGCGATCGCGCGCGAGGTTCTGAAACTCACGGCCTTCTGCGACTGGAAGGATCACCGCAAAGACACCATCGGTGCACAGCAATCTTCCAGCGGCATCGACTAATTCATCAAGTGACAAACGCTCGTCATGCCGCACGATGGTCCGGGCGGGGTCGGGTGGGAGATGACTCTTCCTGAAATAGGGAGGGTTGCTAACAATCAGGTCGTATTTGGAGGGAGGGGAGAATTCCTGGACGGGCAGGTGAATTGCGCGAAGGCGCGTATTCCATGGGCTGTTATTAAAATTGACCATCGCCTGGTCAAAGTCCCCCTGCTGCACTTCGATTCCGTCAATGGTGGTGGTGTCGGGCGAGCGCTGTGCGAGTATCAGCGCGATTACGCCACTGCCCGTGCCGATATCCAGCACCCGTTTGGCATGTTGCACACGGACCCAGGTCCCCAACAGGACTCCATCGGTGCCAACCTTGTGAGTCGCGCGGTTTTGGCTTACTGTGAACCTTTTGAAACGGAAATCGCGCACTTGCTTCATTCTTTTGTAAAGTAATGGTATCGATTCTTAACTTCGCATCTTTTAGTGATGAGTCGAATTATTTTGAATCCGTCATGATGCATGGAAAAAATCCGGTGGGGAATTCTGGGTTGCGGCAAAATAGCGAATAAGTTTGCTTCTGACCTGAAGCTCGTTGAGAATGCAGTCCTGACCGGTATCGCGTCGCGGGATGCAATAAAGGGCCCGGCCTTTCAACGCGACCATCAGGTGCCGAAGCTATATGGGACATATGAAGCCCTCGCCTCCTCGCCCGAGATCGATGTGATCTATGTGGCGACGCCGCACGGTTTTCATTTTGTTAACACCATGTTATGCCTGGAACACGGGAAAGCTGTCTTGTGTGAGAAAGCATTTGGGTTGAATACATTGCAGGTGCGCGAAATGGTAAGGATGGCAAAAGCTCGCAACGTTTTTCTGATGGAAGCGTTTTGGACGAAATTCCTCCCTCAGTTCGATCGGGTGGTCGGCCTCATCAAGTCCGGTGAGATCGGGGAAATCAGGCTGATCCAGGCAGACTTTGGATTTTCTGCGCCGGAACCGCTAGCCCAAAGATTATTTGACCCGGAGCTCGGAGGAGGTTCACTGCTGGACATCGGGATCTACCCGGTCTTCCTGGCACAAACATTACTGGGTAAACCTGTGGAGATACAGGCGATGATGTCCGCCTATCCGACCGGCGTCGATGAGCAGTGTGCTGTGACCATGAAATTCGCGAATGGCGCCCTTGCGGTCTTATCTTCGACGTTTGCAGCGGATACCCCCGTGGAAGCCATGATTGCCGGCACGCGGGGACGTATCCACATGCGTAATCGTTTCCACAATTCTATTGGAACGATCGAGATCGCCAGGGGGAAGGATAAACCCGAGCCAGTGGAAGTATTCCGTGAAAATGGTTACGGTTACCAGTTTGAGGCCCGGCACGTCGGTGACTGCCTCAGGAAGGGGTTAATAGAAAGTCCCGTGATGAGCCACAACGACTCGATCACACTGATGGAGACGCTGGATGAAATCCGCCGTCGCTGCGGTATCCGGTATGATCCTTATGACCAGCTCATGTGACGCCGGTCATTCTGGGTCGATGGTAAAATCGACTGAATGAACGCAAAAATTTAATAGATCAAATAACTGTTTAAAGATGACCACAACAACGATTTCGCTCGAGGGAAGCAAGACTGATGTAATCAGATCAGTGGAAGAATTCATCAAGGACCATGGATTTACGATTGTGTCGAAAGATGCAGAACGCCCATGGGGTGGATTTCTGGTGCTGGATGAAGCACAGGCTGCAAAGTTTGCCAATGAGTTTTTTCCCGGCATCGAGGTCGGCTCGCTGCGAATTGGAGGCAAGCTCAGTCCCAAGATACTCATGGTCCAACCGGGTAAGCGCTTGTCTTGGCAGTACCATCACCGCCGTGCCGAGATCTGGAGGCTCATTGCTGGTACGGCAGGGGTGGCGACCAGTGCAACCGATCAGGTGGGGCCAACCAAAAAGATGACCGTCAATGAAGTGGTCCGCCTCAACCAGGGCCAGCGTCACCGCTTGGTGGGACTCGAAGGCTGGGGCATCATCGCCGAAATATGGCAGCATACCGATGCTTCGAAGCCTTCGGATGAAAGTGATATCGTCAGAGTGCAGGACGACTTCGGGAGGTAGGTAAACCGGCAGTCGTGTGGCCCTGGATCACCGAAGGCGCCCCGCTTCGTATTCTTTTTGGAATTCAGGGGTTTGTGAACTCAATTCGAGAATGTTTTTCACTCCGGCAACGCAGCGATGAGTGCCGCAAGGAACATGTTGTCATCAACATAGTCGCCATGCGATAGACCGAGCTTGACGACGACAAGCTTTTTAGAAGGAATAATAAAGACATTTTGTCCTTCGAACCCGTCCGCCCAAAACATGTCGCTCGGCACCGCAGGATACATCCGGTTGGAACTGTTGCCTTTTTCTCCGGAGTTGAGCCAGAATTGTGCGCCGTACTCTCCACGCTTCGCAGCGGGGGCCGGCGTGACAGTATAACGAACCCAGCCTGCTGGCAGGATTCGTTTGCCGTTCCACACACCATCGTTGAGGTACAACAAGCCGAAGCGCGCCCAGTCCCGGGCCGTTCCGAAAGAATAAGAGGACCCGACAAATGTGCCTCCGGCGTCGGCCTCGATGACGGTATTATACATTCCGATGGGATAAAACAGTTTCTCGTAGGGTAACCGGTAGTACTCCGGGTCGCCAACGCTTTCGCGGATAATCCGGGAAATGATGTTGGTGGTTCCGCTCGAATAGTAGAAGGTCTCACCCGGGGGATGCTCCAATGGACAAGACGCGGCAAATCGGCCCATGTCTTTTTCTTTGAACAACATGTTTGTCACCGCACTCGGCCCAGAATAATTTTCCTCCCACGCCAGCCCGGTGCTCGCGTGCATCAGGTGATTCAGTGTAATGTTCTTGCGCTCATCGGCATTCCACTGCGGGACCGGTGCGGGATCGTCGATGCGCAGCTTTCCCTCGCCGACCAGTATACCAACCAGCGCATTTGTGATGCTCTTCGTCATCGACCACCCGACCAGCTTCGAGTCGGCGGTGAACGGTGGCGCATAACGTTCCGCAATGATGTTGCCCTGATAGACTACGATCACCGCGCGAGTCCGCCGCAGCTTTTCTTTGCCGGGCTCAAAGAACGCTGAGTCAATGGCGAGGTTTAGTCTCTTCAGATCCACGCCGGTGAACAGTGAATCTCTTATCTGATTTCCGGCTGGCCATGGGATCGTATCCGCATCAAACACTGGCGGGGCAACGACCGTCACGGGTGCGTGATCGACATTCTCTTCTTCAGTATTTATCATTAAGGAACATCCCAAACCTTTTCGATAAATGGCTTTCCTTTTGGCGAGCCCGAAAAGTGAACCGGTCGCACTCGAGTCGTTCATGTCAACCGTGAAGTTTCCAAAACGGATCGGACTCCGCCCCAGCTCATACTTGAGCACATCTTCGGGATCCCGGCCTGCAACCATCACACATGAGCACAGGTTCTTGGCGCCGTACCCGGTGATGATCGGCGCCGCGCGCCAGATCCACGATATCGCATAAACTAAAACAGCGAGAATGATTATAAGAAAGGTGCGTTTAATGACCGTGCGGATGCGCATAGGGATTCGGAAAAGCTGCGAAAGATATCGAAAGCTTACAAGATTGTAATGAATTCCATTAATCTTGCGGAAAAGCTGAACCGTGAAACGACTGACTTCCGTACAGCTCAAGGAATTTCTCGATACGAAAGCAAACCAGTTCAACAACCCGCGCTTTATCGAGCATGATCCGGTGAGCATTCCTCATCAATATAAGTTAACACAGGACATCGAGATCTCGGGTTTGTTTGCCGCCATCCTCGCATGGGGACAACGCGTGACGATTATCCGAAAATGCAAGGAGCTGATGGCGATGATGGACAACGACCCGTATCGTTTCATACTTCATCACCGAGAACACGACCTCAAGCCACTCGAACGATTTTGCCACCGGACGTTCAACGGCACCGATGCCCTGTATTTTGTTCACGCCCTGAAAGAACTTTACACAAGACACGCATCGCTGGAAGAAATATTTCTCGGCGGGCCTGAACCGACTGTCGAGCAGGGATTGGTTCGTTTCCACCACGAGTTCTTCCGGCCGCCCGACCACCCGCACCGAACCAGGAAGCACTTGCCTACTCCGGAACGCAAATCAACCTGCAAGCGACTGAATATGTATTTGCGCTGGATGGTACGCCGCGACAATAAAGGAGTAGACTTCGGTATCTGGAAAAAACTTTCACCTGCTCAACTGATCTGCCCATGCGATGTTCACGTCGATCGCGTTGCCCGCAAGCTGCGGTTGATCAAGAGAAAGCAGACGGACTGGCAAACAGCTTTGGAGCTAACCGGCAATTTACGAAAGCTTGATCCCGCGGATCCTGTAAAATATGACTTTGCCCTTTTCGGACTGGGCATCGAAGGCGGCTGGTAAAGTTGAATTTCACACGTTCAGCAAGCTGACCTCGTCGAGAGCGAGGCCCACGATGGCCATGATCAGCAGCGCAAGCGCCATCACGTGATGGGCAACCGAGTTCTTGTTACGCGTGACAACCATAACCGTCAACGCGATGAGAAGCACGAACTGTACGATTTGATCCTGAACCGGCAGTCCGGTGATGAAAATATTGTGAATGATTCCCAGCACGTCCATCACCATCGCGCTGATGAACAACCGCGGATAAT
>DASPNN010000482.1:0-3436 GCA_035626495.1 Chryseosolibacter sp. | reverse complement strand
GTCTGGGAGATGTGGATGGCGTCGGCGGCGTGGAGGTCTTTGGCGGCAGGCAGAAGACGGTAGAGATCATCATGAATGATGCCATCTGCGAAGCCAACGGCATCACTCCCAATACGATCAGCAATGTACTTTCCCGTAACTCCAACAAAAGCGCGTTTGCAGGCCAGGTCGAGATGGACGGCCGGAAAGTTTTCGTCAATGTCACAGCCGAGCTCAAGGACATCAAGAATATCCAAAGTCTAGTCGTATCGGAAAAAGGACCGCTTCTTCTAACCGATGTCGCCGAAGTTTTCTTCGGTGTGAAGGAACAGACTTCGTTAAGCCGGGTCAATGGAAAGGATGCCGTTTCCATCCGGATATCCAAGGACCCTCAGGCCAACCTCATCGCATTATCGGAAAGGGTTCTCGACGCGATCGATGCGATCAATAAAGATCTGGAAACGATGGATGTAAAAGTGGTGGTCCAGCAGAACCAGGCGGAGATGATGTCTAAAAATATCGATCAGATTAAAAACCTGTCAGTCACGGGCGGGCTACTGGCTGTTTTCGTTCTATGGATCTTCCTTCGCCGGATGAAATTCATACTGAGTATAGCGCTTTCTATACCGATCTCGGTATACTGTGCATTCAACTTTTTTTACGCTTACGACATTTCCATCAATAGCCTGACCCTCATTGGAATGGCGCTGGCAATCGGCATGTTGGTCGATAACAGTGTTGTCGTAGTGGAAAACATTTACCGACATGTTGTGAACAAGACGCCCCGCGAAGAAGCGGTCGTGCGGGGAACGAGCGAAGTGATGCGCTCGGTCATTGCCGCCACATTGACAACGATCACGGTGTTTTTGCCTTTCATCTTTTCTTCCAATTTTCTTGTCACGCTGATCGGTACGCATATCGGTGTATCGATTATATCGACGTTGCTCGTGTCGCTCGTAGTGGCCCTGGTGCTCATCCCCATGCTTGCCGACGCCGCCATCCGCAAAGAAGATGAACAACAGGCGCCGCTGATCAAAAATGCCTCAATACGACAGCGTTTGATCCAGATGTATATGGTGCTTCTGAAGTCTTGCTTCCGAAGGCCGATGTTTACCGTTGTCGGCGGATTGGTCTTATTCTTTGTTACGATTGCCGTGGGGCTGGTCGTCAGCATGGCCGGTCTCAACGAGGTAGAAACCACGCAGATGAACGTTTTCGTCACCATGCCGCAGGGAAGCACACTTGAATCCACAGACGCGAGGGTGAGGAAGATTGAAGAAAAGGTGATGGAGATCCCGGTGATCGACAACGTGGTCAGCCAGATCTCGGAGGGGGAAGCGGTGCTCACCGTCAAGCTCGTGGAGGGATTTAATGACCTTGACACGATTTCCGTGCCCGATGTACGCAGCAGGCTTTCAGGCATCTCCAAACATTTCGATGACGTTAACATTTCACTGGAAAAACCGCCGAAACAAGTCGGCGGTGAAGGCGGGGCAGGCAGCTCGGCCGGCGAGGATTTCGAACGCATGCTCGGACTCGGTACGGCCTCCGAGCGGATCGTTATCAAGGGACAGGACTTCGAGATGATGCAAACAATTGCTCATGACATCAACACCATGGTCAGCGGCCTGCAAGCCATTGCCGAAAGCTCGGTGAACCTCAGTCCGGAGCGCCCTGAGGCCCACCTGGTGTTCGACCAGAAGCGCATGAGCGAAAACCAAATCACCCTGCAAAATGTGGCAGTGGCGCTCAACGACTTTCAGCCTTCGTTCGCGTCTGGCTCCAACTTTATCAGTGGTGGCGAAGAATATGAAATCACCATCCGCACCCGGAACCAGGTCAACAACACGGCCAAGGAGATGCGCGACCTGCGCAGCATGCCCGTTACAAGCACCACGGGAGCGACACACGCGCTTTCTGACATCGGTACCGTTCTTTACTCATCGGGTGAAAGCACCATTACAAGATCCAACCAGGAAAAACGAATCCAAATAACCTATAAATTTATCGACGAAGTCTTAAAATCACAGTCGCTGCTGGACGCTTCCCGGCTGGAGGTTGATGAAATTGTCAGCAGTGTCAACATCCCGTCCGGTATTGTAGTGGATGTCGTTCACGATGAAGGTCTGTATGATGACTTTTACTTCTTCATTTTCGCTGCAATCGTGATCATCTTTATGATTCTTGCTGCCGTATTCGAATCATTGTACCTGCCGATCGTGATCATGTTCTCCATCCCCCTTGCCGGCATCGGCGCGGTGTTAAGTCTCACGCTCACCGGCAACTCGATGTTGAGCACAAATACGCTGATCGGATTCCTGATATTGCTTGGCGTGGTGGTGAACAATGGCATCATACTCATTGACTACTCGCGCATCTTGCGAAGGCAGGGCTACACGAAATACCGGGCCCTGATGATGAGCGGCATCTCACGACTCCGGCCAATCCTGATCACTTCGATTACAACACTTATCGCCATGCTGCCATTGGCGCTCGGGGATGCCGAATACGTGGTGAGCATCGGTCAACCGTTCGCCGTCACCGTCATGGGAGGACTCGCTTTTGCAACCGTACTGACGCTGTTCTATATACCAACCATGAGCGCGGGGCTGGAAAGTGTTTTGGATTGGTTCCGAAACCTGAAGCCGGGCATCAAGGCCATACAGATCGCACTCATGATCGCTGCCGGCGCTTTTATATCCATCAACATCGACGGCTTACTGCTGCAAATGATCGCATATATGGCAGCGGTCATTTTAGTCCCCGGCGGTACACATTTTATCATGACTTCCTTGCGTCAGGCGAATGCCCGGATGGTCGCCCCGGGCGAAGCGATGATCATCGAAATCCAAAACCTGACCAAAGTATACGGCCGGGATAAGCGATGGATCCGGGAGTGGAAAGGAAACAGAAACCTGTTTCAGGCCCGGGGCGAAGAACCTGTGACGACAAACAAAGTTGTGCAGGATCTGATCTGGCAGACTCCTTTGATCAGCTTCCTGATCTATTTTATTTACTTCCATCTGGACAAAGCATTTTGGCAGCTGGTCTTCATGATCCTGTTGCATGTACTGTTACTGTCAGTCGTCGAAAGAGCGATGCAGTTGCTGCCTTACAGGAACAAACTGAAAAGGCTGACAAATACGGCGCTTTACTGGGGCTTCCCCCTGGTCAGCGCAATCTACCTGTACGACGATGTCCAGGTAAAAGCTTTCGCAGTCCTCTTGATACTCCCGTGGCTTACCGGGCTATTCCTGACGCGTGTATCGAAAGCGCTTAAGGACCATCCTGTAGATGTCAACCAGATCACCGGTCGGTTTGCGAAAATCCGGAGGTTGTATTACAAACTGCTGCTCTCCATCCCTTTTGTGAAACCAAGGAAGAGTGAATTCAAAGCCCTGAAAGGTGCCAGCCTCACGATCCAACAAGGAATGTTCGGATTACTGGGACCCAACGG
>DASPNN010000481.1:0-3466 GCA_035626495.1 Chryseosolibacter sp. | reverse complement strand
GAGGCCGTCTTCGACCAGCAGACATTTTATATTGTCATGGCACAGTGAATTCGGATCCTTTTCGGTGTGGCGGAAGTGCATTCTCACGCGCGAGTTTGCATCGGCGAGAATCAATCCATTGCCTTCGGTGCCAATCCAGAAGTTTCCGTCGCGGTCGGTAGTGAGCGCGCTTGCAACTTTCAGCCTGAAACGCTCAGTGCCGATGGCCGGATCGATGTATCGAAACTGTTTGGCACGGGGACTAAAAATATTCACTCCTCCATGATAGGTCCCGATCCAGAAAGTTCCGTGTTGGTCGCAGAATATCGAACGAATGGAATTGTCGGTGATGGAAGCGGGGTTATCGGGTTCATTTTTCAGCACGTCGATCTTGTTAAAATCATTGCTGAGTATAAACAGGCCACCGATTGTACCGATCCAAAAGGCGCCGGCGGGCGTGCGGTGAATGGACCGGACAGCTTTCGCGTCCAACGCACGTGTAACTGGGTTATCAGCCGAAAATTGTTCCCGGAGGGGGTCGAAAAATATCAGCCCTTTCCGCTCCGTCCCGATCAGCAGACTTCCGCGGGAGTCTTCGCCGATTGCGTTCACTGAGTTGCTTCGGCTACTGAGTTCATTGTTGTCCGGAAGTCGATATGATTTGAACCTGAAGCCGGTGCCGTCGCGAATGGTAAGTTTCGAAAATCCCTGTGGCGTCCCGACCCAAAGGTATCCCTGGGAATCCTGGAAGATGGATCTCACGTCGCCGTCCATCAGCGTGTTGGGGTTGGCCGGGTCGTGCATGAACCGTCTGAACGTTATCCGCCCGTTGTCCACGAGCATGTTCAATCCCTGGCGTGTTCCGACCCAAATACGTCCGTCGCGGTCTTCGTAAATGCACGTAATCGTACTGTTGCTTACCGAGCTGTCATCGAGGCTGTCAGCGTAATATTGTTTGAATCCGCCGGTGGCCGGATCCAAAAGATTTAAGCCGATGCGAGTCCCAACCCAAAGTCGTCCACGCCGGTCTTTCAGCATGGCAAATACGAAATTATCGGATATTGAACTGGCGATGCTGTCTTCGTGGCGGTAGACCCTTACTTTGCGGCCGTCGTAACGGTTGAGTCCGCCACGTGTGCCAAACCAGATAAACCCATCGGCGTCCTGTGTGATGGCCAGCACGGTGCTTTCGGACAAACCGTCTTCGGGAGTCAGGTGATCGAAATTGTATTGGGATTGCGCGAATCCGGCGAAGGAAAAAAGCTGCAAACACAAGCCGAGGACGATCCCGTATTTGAGCGTGGTACCTTTCATCGTGCGGGGTTGGAAGAACAAAGGAATTTACGAAGAACTTAAGAAAATTCCAGCAAACAGCAGCAATGTTTTGACGTGACGGACTACTTCGTCTTCGCAAACTCCGAAGCGAGGTTGTCGATTGCTTCCGGGGCAAGCGCGGAAGCACCGCCGTGTACAATGACACGGAAACGGAATGTGGTCGACTCCCCTTTGCGCAGGGTGAGGTTGAGTTCCTCGGTTCCTTTACTGAAAATCTTTTGTCCAAGGGGATTGGCAGCAAACAGGCCATACCCCCGTGCATGCCAGTAAGTAGGATACCCCGGATTTGAAGGGTGATCGATGATGACTATGGAGATGTTCTCTCCATCCTTGACGCCATTGAGCGCAGTCCATGGTGCGCGGGTTCCCCAAACGGCGTCTCCGGACAACCCGTTGTCGCTGACATACATGCCGGTAACGGCACCCTCCGGGGTTTGGGAGACGGTGGTGATGTTGCCAGACGCGTCGACGTATTTGCTGTTCTCCTTAGAAGGCATTTCCAACTCCCTGGCTACGCGTATTCCGATCAGCCCGTCTTTCGTGTCGGCAAAGACCACTTCCGGCACCACGGCTTTGAGGACCGTAGTCCGGTCGATCACCAGGTCATTGTTTCGGGTGGTGAACAGATACTTTGTTTTCTCCTCCAGCAATGTCTTCCCGGTGTTGTCAACCCAATGGCTAACAGTCTCAATCGAGGCCCTGTCATTTTTGCCGGACGCTGAAACAATTTTTTGGTGGCGGATCGATCCATAGCCCGGTTTTTTCTCGGGACTGATTGCTGTGCTGTTGTTCCAGAAGTCCAGGCCGTTGACGCGCTCATAGTTGAGCCACAGGCCGAGATGGTGGGGGTGGTCTGTGCGCTCGCCCGGTCTCGGGGCCACCGGATAACCGCGGGTGACCGTATTACCACTCAGCGTCCGCAATGGGAACAGCACCGGCTTCTCGGTAGAGTCGAAGTAACAGTAGGCCGTGACCAGTATGCCGTTGAACCTGACTTCAATTTTTTTCTTGTCGTCGAGCGATTGGATGGAAAAGCCCTTCTGTGCTTCTGCGCGATGAAACATGATCAAGACTATCAGGGAAAGAAAAGCGGCCCCGGTTCTCATAGGACGGAAATTTATTAAAGATTAAAAATCTTTCCGTCTGCCACAACCTCCTGTTTGGTTTCGTCGAAAATCACCTTGCAGCCGGTTCGGGCTGCCGCGTTGGCCATAATGCACGCGATTGCGTGGGAGTATCCGGCCTCGACGGGCGCATTGGTTTCCTTTCGGCTCCGCACACACTCCATCCAGTTGCGCATATGGTTGGAAGTGAGCGCGTCCCCGCCCGTGTTTGCAGCCGTCTCCACTTTTTCCTCTGCCTTTTTCAGGCTGAGCTCCGGCAGCAGGTTCGGTTGCATATTCATGGCCGTGGCGTGTTTTTCCGTCAGACCGCCGTGCGGCGTAACCATGTTCGTATTCAGGTTCATTTCGCCGCCATTGGAGTAGTATACTTCTTTAGGACGGTCTTCACCGTTGTGCATCCGTGACTGGAATGTGACCTGGAATCCGGAGCCGGCGTCGTTGGCGGGCCCATAGTCGAATACGGCCGTGATCGTATCCCAGTTTTCCCTCCCATCTTTCCAGAAATAAATTCCACCATTTGCCACGGCGCTCCTCGGATGTTTGAGCCCGGAAAACCAATGTACCGTATCGATCTGGTGGCTCATCCACTGTCCGGGCAAGCCCGATGAATACGGCCAGAAAAGCCGGTACTCGAGGTGCTTGCGCGCATTGAACGGCTCGAAGGGCCGGTTCATGAGAAAACGTTTCCAGTCTGTGTCCTGCTCGCGCATCTGCTCGACGGCTTTCACCCGGCGCCAACGGCCAGGCTGGTTAACATTCCACGTAAGCTCAACCATTGTGATTGCGCCGAACTTGCCGTCTTTGATGAATTGTGCGGCGTTGTGATAGTTTGCCCCGCTCCTCCGCTGCGAGCCTATCTGGATGATCTTTTTTGATTCTTTGATCGCTTTCAATGCGGCGCGCGCGTCCTCCATTGTTTCGGCGAATGGTTTTTCAATATAGGCGTCGCAGTTTCCTTTCACCGCCTCGATCCCATGCAACGCGTGCTGGAAATCCGCCGTGCTGATGATGACCGCGTCGACGTCTTT
>DASPNN010000480.1:0-2591 GCA_035626495.1 Chryseosolibacter sp. | reverse complement strand
ACTCGGCCGCGAACGCATCGTGAAATTCGAACGGTCTGGTCCAAAGCTTCTGTTGGTCGAACAAAACCTCCGGTACCGGGCGATCAGCGATAACGCGGATGAAAGAAGGGCTGTCGAGGAGGCATTTGCAAAATCCGTGCTTTGGGGATTCAAGATCGAAATAGAGGAGGGACCCCGGATGCTCGTCGATGCTACGGACTTTTTGCTTCAGGACGTGCACGGGGTGATTGAAACTCTCAAGGAAACTCAACAAGGGAGCTATGTGCTGGACAAGAACCGGTCGGCACTCTACACCCCCGCCTTGAAAAGCTTTCCAAAAAATTCAGAGTTTGAAGTAACGCTTACGTTTGCCTATCAGCCAACACCCCAGCCGGCGGGTCAGTTCATTCGCAGTGTCGCACCGAATCCGACCAGCGTCACCGTCAGGCAACATCACTCCTTTATCGAGCTGCCTGATAGCGATTATACGCCGCGAAGATTCGACCCGCGCGCCGGATATTTCGCGATGTCGTATTATGACTATGCGACGCCGATCAGCGAACCGATAGAAAAAAGGTTTATTACCCGGCACCGGCTTAAAAAGAAAGATCCTGCCGCGGCAGCAAGCGAAGCCGTCGAGCCGATCGTCTATTACCTCGATCGCGGAACACCAGAGCCCATACGCACTGCGTTGCTCGAAGGCGGCCGATGGTGGAACCAGGCATTCGAAGCTGCGGGGTTCCGCAACGCTTTCCGGGTGGAAATGATGCCCGAAGGTGCCGATCCCATGGATGTCCGGTACAATGTGATACAGTGGGTGCATCGCGCGACCCGCGGATGGTCCTACGGCGCTTCGGTCGCCGACCCGCGCACCGGGGAGATCATAAAAGGCCACGTGACGCTGGGTTCGCTTAGGGTACGCCAGGATTTTATGATCGCAGAGGGCCTGCTCGCACCCTACGAAACAGGGCAACCCGCGAACCCGGCCATGGCGCAAATGGCGCTCGCGAGATTGCGGCAACTTTCCGCGCACGAGATCGGTCACACGCTCGGGCTTGCGCACAGCTATGCCTCCAGCGCCGAGAACGTCGCCTCCGTCATGGACTACCCGCACCCGATGGTGTCGTTGAAAGATGGCAAGATAACGCTCGACAACGCATACGATGACAAAATAGGCGAGTGGGATAAGGTTGCCATCCGCTATGGCTACCAGGAGTTTTCACAAAATGAGGACGAACAATTGAATGAGATCATCGCAGAGGCGTTGAAAAAAGGACTCACATTCCTTTCAGACCAGGACGCGCGTCCGGAGGGCAGCGCACATCCCTTTGCCCACCTTTGGGATAACGGAACCAATGCCGCTGACGAGCTCGAACGCGTCCTCGAAATTCGTTCAGTCGCGCTGAAGAATTTCGGTGAAAAAAATATCCGGCCCGGAAGCCCCATGGCCACACTCGAGGAAGTTTTGGTGCCCGTATATTTTTTTCACCGCTACCAGACCGAGGCCGCAGCGAAGCTTGTGGGAGGATTGAATTACCGGTACGCGCTTCGGGGCGATGGCCAGCCAGTTACGGAATTTGTTTCACCGGAACTGCAGGCGCGGGCGCTGACAACATTGTTAAAGACCGTCTCCCCGGAAACCCTGACGTTGACGGAAGATCTGCTCCGGATCATCCCGCCGCGGCCCATCGGCTATTCGCGAAGCCGGGAGGTGATCAAGACAAGGACCGATCTGACCTTTGATCCGATCAGTCCTGTGGAAAGCGCCGCCGATATGACCTTCAATTTACTCTTACACCCCGCCCGCGCCCAACGTCTTGTAGCGCATCACGCACGCGACTCGAAACAGCCATCGCTTGAAAGCGTGATTGAAAAGATGGTAGCGGTCACTTTCAGATCAGCAGAGCTCAATGGAAATTTGAAGGCTTCGCAGCTGACGGTGAACGACGTATTTCTGACAAATCTGTTCGAGCTTGCCGTCCACAAGGAAGCCTCCGGAATGGTGAAGGCGGTTGCGACGGCGGCCATCAGCCAGGTACGCGCCATCTGCCTGGATCGGGTGAAAAGCGCGCAGGATTCACAATGGAGAACTTATTTTCAATATGCGCTTCAGCGTATTGATGCCTTCCGCGAGCATCCGTTTGAATATGAAACTGAAAAGTTGCTGCCCCCGCCTCCCGGCCAACCAATCGGTATGATGGGCTGCGGCGATTAGAAATTTTGGATTGGAGTAATAAAAAAGCTGCCCGTTGCAAGGCGGGCAGCTCAAGGTCAATTTTACAAAGATCAATTCGTTCGCTTGATCAACCTTTGGATTGAAGTACCGTTGGCCGTTCTGACCTTCATCAGATAGATTCCCGGTCCCCAGCCATCGCCCAGCTCATGTTTCGTGTTGAATTCCAGGTTGTTGCGTTGTTCGATACTGACGCCATCCAGGGTGGTAACTTCTATGGAAAATGTCGCGCCTTCATCACCCGCCATGTCGACGGAAAACATCCTGGCAAAAGGATTTGGATAGACGTTTACAGAAAGTCCTTTCTCCGCAGTCGGCGCAGCGGTGGATTCCCGTGCGACGGCCGCAGCGCAGGGTGAATAGTTGTTGTCGGTGTACC
>DASPNN010000479.1:0-5542 GCA_035626495.1 Chryseosolibacter sp. | reverse complement strand
CAAGGTGTAGAGTCTCCCACGATCATGCATAACATCACCTATAGCTGTAATCGAAAAATTACCGCAGAACAGTTCATTGACCTTCTAAAACGGTCAACATTAAACGAACGACGTCCGGTACACGATCGCTCGCGGATCGAGCTGATGCTCGCCAACGCCAGCATTCTGGTTACCGCATGGGATGGCCAGACCCTCGTCGGTGTCTCGCGTGCGCTGAGTGATTTTGGTTTTGCCTGCTACCTGTCCGACCTCGCAGTGGACCAGCGATATCAGCGCCAGGGGATCGGAAAGGAGCTCGTCAGACTCACCAATGAAACCACGGGCGAAAATACGGGTGTCATTTTGCTTGCAGCCCCGGCTGCGGTTGATTATTATCCCAAAATCGGGATGGAGCAATTCCCACATTGCTTTATCATTAAAAGGAAGAAAGTATAACATGAAAGCGGTTCTATTCAGGGGAAAAGACCTCCCCATAAGTGTTGAAGATGTCAAAAAACCGAAGCCGATCAAAGACCAGGTTTTGATCAGGGTCAAATATGCGGCGCTGAACCACCGCGACCTGTGGATTATCCAGGAACAGGCGCAGCACTATCCCAACGGAATTATTCTCGGCTCGGATGGGTGCGGCGTCGTGGAAGACGTCGGTGAAGATGCCGATCCATTGCTCGTCGGAGCGGAAGTTGTCATCAACCCGAGCCTGGAATGGGGTACCAATCCGGTCGTTCACGGCGATACTTTTAAGATCCTCGGTTTTCCCGACAATGGTACGTTCGCAGAATACATCGTCATCTCAAAAAAATACATTTTCGAAAAACCTGAACATCTTTCTTTTGCCGAGTCGGCGGCGGTACCGTTGTCTGCACTGACGGCATATCGCGCACTCTTTTCAAAGGCGAGATTGCGCGCAAAGGAAAAGGTGCTTATCACCGGGGCCGGCGGAGGCGCTGCCCTGTGGGTACTGCAGTTTGCCGTTGCGTACCAGGCACGCGTATATGTCACGTCGGGCTCGGAGGATAAGATCGCAGAAGTAAAAAAACTTGGCGCGATAGCCGGCTTCAATTACAAAGACAGTGATTGGGCGGCGAAAGCGCAAAAAGAAGCCGGCGGCGGATTTGACATTGTCATCGATAGCGCTGGCGGCCCGGATTTCAACAAGCTTGTGGAGCTGGCCCTGCCGGGAGGACGAATAGTCAATTTCGGCAGAACGGCGGGAAATATCGGCGAGGTCAATACGCGACTTCTTTACTGGAAACAGCTCTCCATCTTCGGCACGACCATGGGCACCCGCGACGAATTTCTTTCGATGCTCGACTTTGTTGAGAGCCGAAAGCTCAAGCCTGTTATTGATAAAGTATATCCGTTGACCCAGATCACCGAGGCCATCGACCGCATGAATTCAGGAAATCATTTCGGCAAGATCGTAATCGAGATGAAATAGGCAGCATCATCTTACAGGACGTCGATGGCATCCGGCCAGCGATCAATCAACATCACACTTAGAATTATGGCAGAATTTCAAAAAACCGAAAAGACAACGATCACAAGACTTCCGAAGAGAGGGGTCTACGATCGCGATGTGGTTTATTCAATACTCGACGAGGCATTGTTTTGCACAATAGCGTTCGTCCGCGACGGTGAGCCATTCCAGATCCCTACCGGATTTTGCAGAATCGGCGACAGGCTCTACATTCATGGCTCCGTTGGCAGTTTTTACATGCGCGAGCTTGCAGCCGGAAATAAACCGGTCTGTGTCAGCGCCACACTGATAGACGGAATTGTTCTGGCGCGGTCTGCATTTCACAGTTCCGTAAATTACCGGTCGGTCGTAGTCTTCGGGACGGCGCAGGTCGTTACTGACGAAAAAGAACTTTACCACGTGCTCGAGGTTTTCACCAACAAGATGCAGCCCGGCAGGTGGGACGACGTACGCAAACCGACGAGTGGCGAATGGAAGGCGACCATGGTTCTGAGCATACCGATCACGGAGGCTTCGGCCAAAGTTCGCACAGGCGGGCCGAAGGAAGACGAGGAAGACTATGCTTTGAACATTTGGGCGGGAGTTGTCCCGCTGAAGCTTCAGCGCGGATCACTTGTTCCCGATGAGCTTCTGCGCGACGATGTACCCGTGCCCGATTATTTGAAATAGTTATGGGCTATTCAGTCTTAGATCATTTGCGTTATAACGCTTGGGCTAACAGTCAAATTGCCGACCTGCTCACACCCGTGAGCGAGCACGTGCTGTACGAGCGCCGCAACAGCAGCTTTCCATCGATAGCCGCCACGTTGCTCCATATTTGGGATGCCGAAGTGATATGGTTGAAACGCATGCAGGGATCGAGCCCGTCCGAATTCCAGTCCGCTCAATTTTCCGGAGACAAAACCGCCTTGCTGGCAGGATTCACGAATTCGTCACGCGACCTGCTGCTGTTTATTGAATCGAAGGACCCGGCATTCCTGTTGCAACGGTATAGCTACCGCAGCAGAAAAGGTGAGCCCTTTTCCGATACCGTCGAAGAAACACTTTTTCACATCGTCAATCATGGCAGCTACCATCGTGGACAGATTACCACGCTCTTGCGACAGGCCAATGTGACTACGCTCGTAAGCACAGACCTTATCCAATACCTCCGAAGCCGGTGAAAATCGATCACATAGCCATCTGGACCCGGGATGTTGAAAGGCTCAGGGCCTTTTATGAAAAATACTTTTCGGCAATCGCCGGTGAGAAATATTTTAATCCAAGAAAAAATTTCCAGTCCTATTTCCTGAACTTTGAATCGGGCGCGCGCCTTGAGGTCATGCAAATGCCTGGAATCCCGGATTCAAAAAATGATGTGCGCCTTCAGTTTTCCGGGCTGATCCATTTTGCAATCGATGTCGGAAGCAGAGCGGTTGTTGACGCCCTGACGAACCGATTGCGCAACGACGGCTACCAGGTCGTCGGAGAACCGCGCACCACCGGTGATGGCTATTATGAAAGCGTGATCCTGGACCCTGACGGAAACCGCATCGAGATCACAGGCTAACCGCTTCCGTAACCCCCGCACCCTTTGAAGGAGACTTTTTTTTATTTGGGCGATATTCCCCTATCTTCTGGGCCGTTTTCAACACCAAATCATATGGAAAAACAAAACCGCAGAACGTTTGTCGCCACCGCAGCCGCGATGGGCGCCACTGCCGCTGCATCTGCTATGCCGTCTATGGATTCAAAAGATAAAAAACAACTTGTTCATCACGTTTACTTCTGGCTGAAGAACCGTGACTCCAAAGAAGACCTTAACAAGCTCATAGAAGGGCTTAACAGCCTGAAAAGCATCGGTCAGCTCAAGCTTGCGAAAATCGGTGTGCCGGCGTCCACCGAAAAACGCGATGTTGTAGATAACTCCTACAGCGTGTCGTGGCTAAATTTTTTCGACGACGTCCAGGGTCAAAATGAATACCAGGTTCACCCCATTCACTTGAAGTTTGTCGAAGAGTACAAGCACCTTTGGGAAAAAGTGGTCGTCTACGACTCAATCGACATCTGATCCAGGGCCCCGAAGAATGGATGTTCGAATATTTCCATCCTACGACCAACTGTCTGAGGCTACAGCGGAACTGGTCGTAGAACAAGTAACATCGAAGCCCGACAGCCTGTTGTGTTTCCCTTCCGGCGATTCGCCGACGGGCACGCTCTCCTTACTTGTAAAATATTCCCGTGAAGGCAAAGTCGACTTCAGCCGATGCACCTTTGTCGGGTTGGATGAATGGGCCGGGATGGACAGAACCATTCCGGGAAGTTGCCAGCATTATCTATACGAGCATTTTTTTACCCCGGCCGCGATCCGGGATCATCAGATCGTATTTTTCGATGCGCGGTCAAATTATTTGTCCGGCGAATGTGAGCGGATCACACGATACCTCGACGCAAGGGGGCCGCTTGACATGGTGATTGTCGGTGTTGGAACCAATGGACACATCGGCCTGAACGAGCCGGGGACGACTGCTGAAAAGAAAGCACACGTCATCGATCTTGCTGAATCCACGCGCCAGTCTGCCAAGAAATATTTTGCCGACACGAGTGTCCTCCGGCAAGGCATCACACTCGGGCTGGCGCAGTTGATGGCGGCGAGGTCTTTGGTGATGATTGCAAGCGGAGAAAAAAAATCTTCGATTGTGCGCGAAGCGTTGGAGGGCGTTATAACTACCGAGGTGCCGGCAAGTTACCTTCAGGCCCATCCGCGCTCGTTTGTGTTCGTCGACGCAGCTGCCGCATCGAAGCTGACCATTAGCTAACGCGCTTTAACAACGCCATGTAAAAGCCGTCGTATCCATCAGAGGGAAGGCAATGTCTTTGTTCTACGAGCTCGAATCTCCCACCGGCATTTTCCAGGAACGATTCAACTTGTTTCTGATTCTCCGAGGGAAAGATGCTGCAGGTAGAGTAAGCGATCAGTCCACCGGCCTTGACCATCCCGCAGTAATCGCGCAGGATGTTTTGCTGAAGTTCTTTGACGCGCGAAATGAAGTCGATCGATAACTTCCATTTCGCGTCCGGGTTCCTTCGCAATACACCCGATCCCGAGCAGGGGACATCGAGCAGCAGACGGTCGGCGGTATTTTCGAGCCGTTTGATGGTCTTCGACGAATCGATGAGACGCGTTTCAACATTGCTGACGCCGGCCCGGCGTGCGCGTTTCTGAAGCTCATCGAGCTTGAATTGCTCGACGTCCATCGATATGATCCGGCCTTTGTTCTCCATCAATGCAGCCAGGTGCAAGGTCTTGCCTCCGGCGCCCGCGCAGGCATCGATCACACGCATGCCCGGCGCTGGTCGAAGAAACGGTCCGATATATTGCGACGCGGCATCCTGGACTTCGAACAATCCGTTCTTGAATGCTGCTGACCCGAAAACATTTTGTCGTTGATCGAGCGCAAGGGCATCCGGGAAGTTGGGCAGGGGTGTGGATTGAATCGCATCTTCTGCGAGCCGTTGATGTAACTCTTTTCTCGATATCTTCAGCGTATTTACGCGTAGCACGACCGTTGCTTCTTCGTTTAGCGCCTGTAATTCCTTATCCCATTGTTCTCCAAGCTCCGCCGCGCCCAACTCATCCAACCAGTCGGGTATCGACTCGCGGATCTTTCGTGTCAGTGCGGCTTCCTTGAAGTTGCCCTGTATGCGGCCTGGAACGATTTCGTGGAACTCCTCCCAGCCAGGTACAGGTACTTCATGCAGCACACACCATCCTCCCAACATCTTCCAGTAATCATCACCTTTGGCTTCCGTGATGGTCTTCAGCAACCGGTACCATCGAACAATGTCATAGGTTGTTTCAGCGATGAACCTTCGATCGCGCGCTCCCCATTTGGAATTGGATTTGAGGATTTTTTCAATCACTTTATCGGCATAGCGGTTTCCTTTGAATATGGAATCCAGCGCGGTCACAACGGCTTCACAGGTGCTACGATGCAGTCTCATGGTCGTGCAAATGTGCAAATAAAAACACATTCAACGTGATAGACTTTCCCCTTTTCACGCTTTTCGGCAGGTAGTTTTGAT
>DASPNN010000478.1:0-3753 GCA_035626495.1 Chryseosolibacter sp. | reverse complement strand
TCGATATGTTTTTCCGTGCACACGAACACACCGACGGCGCCGGCCTCGGTCTCTATATTGTGCAAGAAGCAGTACAAAAGTTACAAGGCACAATCGAAGTTACGTCCCAGGAAAAAATCGGTACCACGTTCACGATAAAATTGCCTATTTTTAAAACGAGCAATAATTAAAAACCAGTACCCACACCGTGATAGACATCCAGACGATCTTGGACCATATGACGGAGTCGATGATCCTAATCGATATGAAGGGCACCGTTCTTTTTTTCAACAAGGTTGCGTTGACTTACGAGGAGCTTGCCAGGAAGCAATTGCGCAAGGGATGTTCGATTTTCGATATGCTGCCGGAGGAATACGTTGATTTCACGCAGTTTGTCATCCAGGAAGTGTCCAGCAAACATGTTTCCCACACGGCGGAAGCGGTGTTCCAGCATCCGACCGGACACTCGGTCTTTTTCGAGTTGAATTACAATCCGGTATTGGATGCCGATAACAATGTCGTGCAGATATGCATCATCGGGCGCGACATCACTCCACAAAAGACATTCGAAAAAAAAACTTCACAACTCATTCGCGAACTGTCAAATTTGATCGAGAGCGCGAATGCCGTGATATTCGGAATCGACGGGCAGGGGTATATCACGGAGTGGAACAAAGAATGCATCCGTCTGACCGGTTTCGAAAAGAATGAGGTTTTCGCCCAACGTGTGAAAACGATACTGGATGAAAATTACACTGAAGAATTTCAGGTTTTGATCACGCGCGTGCTGCAAGGTGAATCGGTCAGCAACTCCGAATTCAAGATCAACCGGAAAAACGCAGATCCGGTGACCATTTTGCTCAGCGGCACTCCCAAGATCAGCGCGGCGGGTAAAGTAGTGGGCGCGCTCTTCGTCGGGCAGGATGTTACAGAGCTTTCGGAATACCGGCAGTCTCTGGAGCGCAAGGTTAAGGACCGGACACGTCAGCTTCAGGAAGCCCTGCAGAAAGAAAAAGAGCTTGTGGAATTGAAGAATAAATTCGTCTCCATTGCATCGCATGAATTCAAGATCCCACTCAATGCGATCAACGCCACGGTAGCTTCATTGAAGAAAAGCATTCAGGCCGGTACACAAATGGAGAAACTCGACGCGATTGAGTCTCATGTAAACCGGATGAAAGGGTTGTTGGAGGATGTTCTGGCGGCGGGCAAGAATGAAGCGAACAAGCTGAAGTCAAACAAGGAACGCATCGACCTGGTGGCTTTCCTTAACAAAATCTCGGATGAGGTGACAATGGCCACGGGCAACACCCATCAGGTCGTCCGAACGTTCACTGCCGCACAGGTCGAGATCGAGAGTGATGAAAAGCTTCTTCGCAATGTCTTCGTTAATCTGATCAGCAATGCAATCAAATTTTCGCCCCAGCGAAAGGAAATTCACCTTGCCGTCTCGCGCCCTGGAAAGGATGTCCGTGTGGTTATCCGCGACTTTGGCATTGGGATCGAACCTGACGATTTGGAGCGTGTTTTTCAACCGTTCAACCGTGGGTCTAACATCGGCAGTATCAAGGGGACGGGCCTCGGCCTTTCCATTGTCAAGAAAGCGGTCGAAACACTCGGCGGCGACATCGACGTTCAGAGCCGCGTGGGCGAAGGTACCACGTTCACGGTAACTTTTCACCAATAAAAAAGGGACCGGTTTTGCCGATCCCTTTAAACATTAACTCAACCCAATTCTTAGTCAGGCAGAATGTAGTGGAATACAAGCCATTCATCCTTGGATGCATTGTAGCTTGTCCCGAACCAGATGCCTTTCGTAGTAAAATCAGTTGGATACGCCTTCACTACTTTTAGGGTATTCGTCGTCGGATTCATCCAGCTCTCCGCGTTCTGAAGCAACGTGTTTCCGACGAGGGTGATCTCATTGGTTTCTTCATCGATCGTAAAGGTGCCGGTCGTGCTGACGCCGTTCTGGAACCGTGTATAATTCTGTGCGCCGCCGAAACGGTCAAAGCGAATCCACGCGCCATCCACTGCAGCAGCCCATGAATCGTTCCATCCCCAGCTCCGCGAGCTCTGATGCGAAGTTGTCCATCCAATGCCAGCTGCCACCCAGTCAACCGGGTTTCCACTTGCATCGAGTTCCCAAACCCTTCCCGATGAGGGTCCGCCTGTAAGCATGTTCAGCAATTCGCCTGGAGCGAACTCAGGGTTGTACCCTTCATCCGGTTGAGGCTCTTCCGGCTCTTCAGGAACCCAGTTGTCACTGTATTCCTTCGAGATATAGTTATAGACCAGCAAGCATGGACCCTCACAGGACGTCCGCAGGACAGCAAATTGCATCGCATCTTCTGTCAGTGACAGCAGCTTGATCGATCCCCATGCGGCAACACATCCATCACGTCCCGGGTCGTGGAGAGGAGCTGCGTCGATTATGGATAGCGTCTTGCTGTTGACGTCGAGGAAGTACGTTCCATTTTCGACGCCGCGAGCCGGGATCATTTTATGGTCAGCCTTGAAATAGGGTCCGCCCTTGAGGTTGAAGGTCATCGTTCCATAATCGCCGTCAGGCATCAGCCATGTATTGTCTTCGTAGGCCGGATTCCAGTTCCAGCAATCGCCGCCGGGTACCGTACAGGCTCCACCCCAACCCATCTGGGTTCCATAGAAATACAGCGGCCCGTCGAAATACTTTGCGTCGATGTCGAGCAACCACGTTTTCTCATTGCCAACGCCACCGGTAAGTGCCGTCCAGAGTGGGTCGTTGACATAATTGAGATTGTCCTCGGTCACTTCGATTGTTACAGGATCGAGTTCAACAACTCCACCGGCCGTCAGCGCTGAGAACTTAATGACGTAACTGCCTTTGAATGCGAACCGGACAGTGTCCTGCGCTCGGTTGGAGCGACCCGTACCGTAGTCCCAGATGGAAACTGTTCCCGGTGTGTTGTTTTTCAGGATCACTGTGTTTCCGCCCGGGTCGGTAACGAGATCCTGAGTAACGTCGATGTCGATCTGTGATTTGTCAGGCATCTGACCCAATTCGTGGTCGTCTTCCTGGCACGAGGTCAGGCAGAGCATGACGGTCAAAATGAGTGAGAAAATTAATCTGATATTTTTCATGTTCGTTTAATTTTTTTGTTACAGCGATTACCACCCTTCATTTTGTTTCAGCACGCCGTTCGACAGGGTTATCTGCGTGTAGGGAATCTGTTGCAACCCTTTGGTTTGTTCAACCTTCGACGCTGCGATCGTTTTTGTAGTTTCCACCCCTCCATTGAGAACCTCGGTAGTTTCCTCAATAGCGTCCGCCGCAACATCAATGCCCTGGCGGAGCAGATCCCAGTACCGGATGCCTTCGAGGGCAAATTCCAGGTACCGTTCGTTCATGATATTGGCCTGGTTGACAGTGAGCGCACTGAAATTGTCCTTGTAGGCGCGTTGTCTGACCGCGTCAAAGTACGCTTGCGCGTTGGCGCTTCCGAGCTCTGCGGCCATGAGCAGCACATCGGCATAGCGGATCGATACGTAATCCTGGTACTGACCAATCATGAAGTTGACTCCACCGAGGTTCACCGCAGTGCTGTTCCCCTCTTCGTCGACCAGCGGGCTGTACTTCTTGTTATAGTACCCTGTGTATTCTCTTTGCTTCTCGACATTTTCAAAATCTATTTCCTCGTCTTCGATCGAGATGATTGAGGCCGTCTTACGGGTGTCTTCGTCGCTGTAGGCTTCCCATAACTTCGGGTTCACCGTGGCACCACCCCATCCGTT
>DASPNN010000477.1:0-4403 GCA_035626495.1 Chryseosolibacter sp. | reverse complement strand
TTACCGCAACCAGCGTGTTGAAAGTGGCGTGACGACGTTCACGGAAGTCAGCGCGGCCGCCGGTATCCACGGCGGCGGAATCAACTTCGGGCTGGGTGTCTCGGTCAGCGATGTCAACAACGACGGTTGGCCGGATCTATTCGTAACCAACGACTACGAAGAACAGGACTTTCTTTATATCAACAACGGCGATGGCACTTTCCGCGAGACGGCCAGCCGCGCTTTCGGTCATATCTCGCGCAACGGTATGGGTACTGATATCGCGGATTTCAACAACGACGGCAGAACCGATGTCGTGGAGGCCGATATGTGGCCCGAAGACAATTACCGGCAAAAGCTTCTCAAGGGGCCTGACGATTTCAACCGCTACATGCTGATGGTCGACAGCGGATTTCATCATCAGCAAATGCGCAACACACTCCAGGTAAATGGAGGATGCCAAAACGGCAACGACCCCGTCTTTTGCGAAATTGGTCAGCTGGCCGGCGTCGCAGCGACCGACTGGAGCTGGGCCCCGCTGTTTGCCGACCTTGATAACGACGGGCTTAAGGATCTGTTTATGACAAACGGCTACCTGCGCGATTTTACAAGCCTGGATTTTCTTAAATATACCGTCGAGGAGGAGCGGCGGAAGGCCGCTGAAAAAGGGAAGGAGCTTCCCGTTTACGAACTTGTCGCGAAAATGAGTTCTACCAAGACAGCGGATTACGTTTTCCACAACAACGGAGATCTTACCTTCTCCAATTTCACGAAGGAGTGGGGACTGGCTTCTCCGAACCTGTCATTTGGCGCCGCCTACGCCGACCTCGATAACGATGGCGACCTTGAACTCATCACAAACAATACGAACGAACGCGCAACGGTATGGCTAAATCACACCGATCGGAACGCTGAAAGGAGCTACCTGCGAATACGCCTTAAAGGACCCGCTCACAACCCGTTCGGTATTGGTGCGCGGGTAACCATCCAAACCCGGGACACCATTCAAACGTGCGAACAATTTCCGACGCGGGGCTTTCAAAGCGCCGTTGAGCCGGTCATCCATTTCGGGACGGGTTCTGCCAAAAGAATTTTGATCGCGCGTGTCACATGGCCCGATGGCCGGACCACCACGGCACGTAATATCTCCACCAGCCAGGTATTGGAAATGTCATACGCCTCCGCTATGGAAGAAAACGCGGTAAACGGGATGCGCGTCGATACTCTTTTCAGGGATGTATCGCGGGGGGCCGGTATCACATTCAAGCACCGTGAAAATGCGTATACCGATTTTGATCACGAGCCCCTCATTCCCTTTCAGCTGTCGCGGTTGGGGCCGGCCCTGGCCCACGCGGATGTAAACAGCGACGGCGGTGACGACTTCTACGTGGGCGGCGCATTTGGACAAGCAGGCGCCTTATATCTTTCTCATGGAAAAGGACAATTTATGATGGCTCCGGCACAGCCCTGGGCTGCGAACGTTAGCCGCGAGGACGTAGGGGCTGCATTTTTTGACGCGGAGGGCGATGGCGACGTCGACTTATTCGTCGTCGCTGGGGGGAATGAAGTCCCGTCGGGAAATGCGATGCTCGATGACCAATTGTATCTCAACAATGGGCATGGCATGTTCACTCCCGCTCCGAAAGGCTCAACGGTTGCCGACCATGCCAGCGGGAGCTGTGTTACAGCTGCGGACTACGACAAGGACGGAGATATGGATCTTTACGTGGGAGGCCGGGTGTCTCCCGGAAACTATCCTGTCCCGAACCCGGGCGCAATTCTGAAAAATGAAAGCACACCGGACCAGCCGAAATTTGTCGTAGCTACAAAAGAGGTAAACCCAGATCTGCGTGAGCCCGGAATGGTGACCGATGCAATTTGGACCGATTTCAATGGCGACACGTGGCCGGATCTCGTGATTGTGGGAGAATGGATGCCTGTGCGTTTGTTTGAAAACCGGAATGGCAGGCTGGTGGAAAACAAGGAAGCTATACCACCGGGTACATCGGGGTTCTGGCACCGGATCGCGCCATTTGACATGGATGCGGATGGGGATATCGACTATGTGCTGGGTAACGCAGGTGCCAATCTTCCGTGGCGCGTTTCCGACAAGGAACCGCTTACCTTGTATTACGGAGATTTTAATGCGGACTCGCGCATTGACCCGATCATGTGCTTCACGCGTGGCAACAAAGAATTCCCGGTGGCGTCCCGCGACGAGATGTTCGCGCAGATGAACACCCTCCGCAAAAAATTTACGACCTATTCTGCATATGCGCGCGCCACGATTGGCGACGTGCTCGAAGAGCGGACGCTCCAACAGGCGTCGAAGCTGGTGATCGACAACACGCGTTCCTCGGTGCTTGAAAATCTCGGCAACGGTCGATTCCGCATCGGACCCCTGCCTGTGATGGCGCAGTTTTCGGCAGTCACCGGCGTCATTGCTGAAGACTTCAACCACGATGGTCATGCTGACCTGCTGCTGGCGGGAAATTTTTTTCCATGGCGTACGCAGTTTGGCCCCAGCGACGCATCGATCGGCCTTTTGCTTTCAGGAGATGGGAAAGGAAATTGGCGGTGCTTACAGGCCGGAGAAAGTGGCTTTTTCGCTGACGGCGACGTTCGCAGAATGGCCCGGCTGCGCGGCAAAGGGGGCGGCAAACTGGTTCTCGTCGCGCGCAACAACGATAAAATGTCCTTGTTTGATTTTGATTAACTTTATACATATCCGTTTATGAAAAAACTACTACTGTTTGTACTGATGATATCCGGGGCGCACTTGCTTTCTTTTGCCCAGAAGGTTTCGGTCGATCCGGCGATCAGCCCTTCATTGTTCAGGTACAATACGCAGATCACGGTTGTATATGATGTGACCGGAACGGCACTGGCAAGCCTTAATGCGGCCTACATCTGGGTATGGATTCCCGGAAAAAACATCGATGCGAAGTACAACGTCAATCCGGCGAGCAACGACCCAACCAAAACCAATAATGCGAAGTTCACCAAGTCGTTGGTCGACGGAAGAACATTGTTCACATTAACCTTTACGCCAGCGGATTTTTTTGCTTCTAGTATCGCCAATGAGACCAACCTGGGCATGCTTCTGAAAGGTAACGATTGGCCCAATGGTCAGACTACCGATTACATTGCAACGCTTTGGGACGGTTCTTACCAGATTCAACTGAATTCGCCAGACCAGATGCCGTTGTTTGTCAACACCAACGACGAGATCCAGATCGAAGCCGTTGTGCCGACCGCGTCGAATTTTGATCTCTACGTGAACAACGTCCTCACCGACGAGCAGGACGGAATTACCGTTTACCAGTATGCGCATACAGTGGGCGAGACCAGCGGCGGAGCCACGGTTAAGCTGGTTGCCACGCAAGGCGATAATAACGCTGAAGAAAGCTTTCAATATATTATTTCAGCGCCCAGCCCTATCGTTGCACGTCCCGCCGGCATCATCCCGGGAATCAACTATCAGCCGGACGCCACCACCGCGATTCTATGCCTCTGGGCACCGGGTAAATCCTCGGCTTATGTCATTGGCGACTTCACCGACTGGGATGTCTTGCCTGAGTATATCATGAAAAAAGATGGGGAGTATTTCTGGCTGCAGGTCAATGGCCTCGAGCCAGAACAGGAATACGCATTCCAGTACCTGGTCGACGAAACACTGTTTATCGCCGATCCATTTGCCGACAAGATACTCGACCCGGATGACCAATACATCCCCGGGAGCGTATATCCCGGCTTGAAGGAATTTCCGGAAAAAGCTTTGAAGGAAGAATGGTATTTCAACAGGCTCTCGGTTTTACAAACCGCGCAGCAGAAATTCAGTTTCACCGATCAGGATTATGAGCGCCCGGCAAAGGAAAACCTGGTCATCTATGAGCTGTTGATCCGGGACTTCTTCGGAAATGGTGAACGCACGTATGAAAACCTGACCGACACGATACCTTACCTGAAACGCCTCGGCGTTAACGCGGTAGAGTTGATGCCCATTATGGAATTCAACGGCAATGAAAGCTGGGGATACAACCCGGCCTTCATGTTCGCGCCCGACAAGTATTACGGTCCGAAGGATAAGTTCAAGGAATTCATCAATGCCTGTCACAACGCCGGCATCGCTGTCATACTCGACATCGCGATGAACCACCAGGACCTGCCGAATTCATTCCTGATGCTGGACTTCGACTTCGCCGGCTTCAAACCTGAAGCGGACAACAAAATGTTTAATGTGACGCCCAAGCACCCGTTCAATGTTTTTTTTGACATCAACCACGAAAGCGCCTACACTCAGAAATACCTCGACACCATCAACCACTACTGGCTGAATGAATATAAAGTCGACGGTTTTCGATTCGACCTTTCAAAAGGCTTCACACAAACCAATAATCCCAATGATGTGGGAGCCTGGTCAA
>DASPNN010000476.1:0-18724 GCA_035626495.1 Chryseosolibacter sp. | reverse complement strand
TGCAACCAGCAGCGTCACCGTTATTTTGAACAAAGGTTTCATGAGAGAGATTTTTTTAGCATCATGGAAAATTCATGTGCCGCACGCAGCGCCAACGCAGCGGCTGGTGGCAGGCAAGAAATATTGAGATTCGTATTGAGTCGCAGAGTACTTGTATAAATAATTACGCAGGCCGACGCGCACTGCCCGCGTTTTTTACCGGCAGGAAACAGTGTTGGGGTTGAGATGCCGCGCATCCACAGGCGGCGAAGGATTTAGCGGCACATCGCCGATTAAAATCTCAAAATCGATTAATGGATGGTCAACCGCCTATCTTTTGTAAGGCGTGAATGGTTCAAAATGCCAACGGCCACTCAATGTCCCATCATCACGAAGGCCCCCCAGAAGTATGGGTGGGAGAATTGGTTCCGGAGCTTAAGCTGTGCCTGGCGGAAGGCGGTTTGCCTGTTGCCCGTTGCGAGCCACTCGGCGTAGAAGCCGGTCATGAGTTGCTGCGTGGCTTCGTCGTCCACTTTCCAGAGTGACATCAATACCGATTGGGCCCCGGCTGCTCGGAATGCACGTTGTAAACCGTACACTCCTTCGCCGGTTTGAATTTGTCCGAGGCCTGTCTCGCACGCTGACAATACCACCATGTCGGTCTGGTGCAGGTTCAGGTTAAGAGCCTCGTAGGCCGTAAGCACACCATCTTCCGACTGACTGTTCCTCCGCCCTTCCGTGATCGTCTTGCCGGCACCTGCGAGCAGAAGGCCGGACCTCAACAAAGGATTCTCGGCCAGTGTCGCGCTGGCGATGCCCGTGACACTCCTCCCGTCCCGAGTGTTTTCGGAAATATCGTCGAGGAAAAATCCGTGGGTGGCAATGTGGACCAGCTTCGGGGCGGCAATCTCTTTGATTTTTTCTTCGGATGCCTCGGCCGACATATATTTCATGACTTCCATGCCGGGCTTTAAAAGGCTTTCAATGGCGTTTACCTCGACGCGGGTTCCCGGCAGCTCCGTGATGTTGTCTCCGGTGAAAAATCGCCTGGCGGAATCGTTTTTCAGGAGCATGAACTCCGAAGGCTCCGTGCCTGCCGGTGTGCTTGCGCCGGTGTAATCCGGGAAACCGAACAGCACAGCTTTCCTCGAGGGCGATGGGGTCGCGGGCCGAAGAATATCGGCCGTGTTGCTTACCAGCACCAGCTCGGTATCGTCGAGGACAAAACGTTTTGTGCCTGGATTATGCAGTGTAGCCGGGTTGATGGTGTTATACACTCCATCGGGGGAAAAATAGACGCGCTTCGTTGCAGCCCCCAGAATTTCTTGCACGGGCTGCCAGAATATCTTGTACGAGTGAGGATCTTCCAGGCGGAGCTGCATCGCATTCCTGTAAAATTTGGCGTACTTCGTTTCCAGGTCGTCACCGTTTTCGATCGTGACATAACGCGGGCTCTGCGCATCCGGGGTTACCGCCAGCGCAACATACCTTACTTTCTTCGGATAGCTCCTGTAAAAAACAGAATCGCTGCGGATCTGCGCCGTATAGGAAACTTTGCTGTGCTTCTTTCTTAACACCAGCGTCACCACCGGGTTTGTTTTCAGCATGCTTACGATATGCTCGATCGACTTTCCTTTCGTAGACTGATCGTTGATGCTGAGGATGGTTTCGCCTACCTGGAGGCCAGCTTTGACGGCCGCGCATTTTACGGCCAGGTTATTGACGCGGGCATAGCCTTCGCGATCCAGGGTGTCGACGGTGATACCCTTTCCGATGTAGTCGAATGTAAACTCTGGCAGCGCCTCGACAATGCGGACGATTTCGACGGCGGCCTCACCGGGTTTTAATGCGTTCCTGACGGCCTTCCAGTCGGGGTTGTCGCTGATCAGGCGGGCGAAGAGTTCTGACTTGATGGTCAGCTCGCGCTCCAGTTCATTAACCCTTTTCTCGAGTTGTTTCTCATCGACTCCTGCCGCCTGTTTTCGCTCTTCGCTGAGCTGGTAGACTTTAGCAAGCTGTTCCCTTGAGCTTTGCCAGTGACTGTACAGGCTCTTCAGGCTTTCGTCGTTACTATTGAGCACACTGGTTCGGACGCGGTTAGTGGCCTTCAATAGCAGCGATTTTGAAACGAGCTGAAGGTTATACATCTCCCCTGCTTCGGCGGGACTTGCCTTCAGTTGATTCATTGCGAACACATTGTAGGTGTTGAATTTCGACCGGGTCAATGAATAGAAGGCCGTTTTTTCTTTTTCACTCATTAATGGGAACAAGTTCTTCACCTGCTCCAGCTGCAACGCGATCTGTTCATGGTACACAGGAGCCGCTTTACTCCATTGGCCGGAGTATGTGTACAGCAGGCCTAAATCCGCAAGCACTCCGAGGTAACGGTCGCTCCGGGTTCCCAGCGCACCCTGGTAAAATGATTTCGCTCTCAGGTACGGCCCTTCGGCCTGGGCGTAGTTTCCCTGCAACAGGTGGATATTGGCAAGGGTTCTCGCCGCATCGATATATGCGGGCGATTGCTCCCCCAATTCCTTTTTTAACACGGGCATAGCCTCACCATACAGGTCGGACGCGAGCGCGAAAAGCCGCATACGCTGGTAGAGATCGCCCAGCGCCATAGCGGCAAAGTGATAGCGCAGGCTGTTCCTGCCATTCGTCTTCTCCTGGTAGGCCAGCACATCGGAATAAAGAACTTCCGCGTCGCGGAAATAACCCCGCCGCGCGAACAGCAATGCCATACGTTCGGTGAACTCGTAATACTTCTCGTCATTCTTGGCGGCGTTGGCCGGGGTCTTCGATTTGTCCAGGATTTGCATCCCGGAGTAGAATGTCTGATCCGCTTCCTTAAAGGCGCCCGTTTCAGCATAGTAGTCGCCAAGAGTCAACAGGAAGAAGATATAGGTGTCGGATGATTTTTCGAGATATTCGTCGGCTACTTTGCGGGTATTCAGCAACAGCTGGCCAGCCTTGTACAGGTCGCCGGTTTGCTGATAAGAAGACGCGACGGCGCAGCTGACAAATACCAACCCGTCATAATTGCCGGTCGATTCATAATAACTTTTGATCAGCGGGAAGCTTTTCTCGAAGATCGCCACCGCGTCGGAAAAGCGGCCGCCCTCGACCGCCTTTTGCAGCAAGGCCAGGTTGTTGGCCGCCTCACCGGCGCCCATTGATTCGGCGATTTTTCTTTGATCGTCGGCCGACATCGTCGGCATTACCGATTTGGCCAGATCGTTCTTGCCTTGCGCTTCGTAGACACTTGCCAGGGTCACAGACAGGCCTTTGTATTCGGGGCTGTTCCTGCCGAATTCCTTCTCCGCGACAGGCATACTTTTCAGCAATGCTTTTTCGGCGCGCGCGTAATCTTTTGTGTTGGTAGCGTACCGTACTACGTCGGTCAGGTTACCGATATACGTTGTTCCCAGATACGTGGCAAATCGATCGTTCCAAATTTCGAACTCGTCGAAAACGGCTTTCGCGGTTGCGTCGTATTTTTTTGAGGCGTTGTAGCTGGCAGCTGAAAGCGATAATGCACGCATGTAAAGTATTTGCTGCTTTTCAGCTTCCAGGGCGGCGCGCGCATCGGCAAAACTCCTCAAAGCACGTTCGTACTGGCCCTTGGCATGCTGGATCTTTCCATAAGCGATCCATGTTTCCGCAGAGCCCGGGTCCTTTTCATTCTTCTGTTCTTTGTTCTTTAAAAAGTCCTCGCACGCTTTTTCAATCTTCCCAAAGTACGCCTGTTGTTTTTGTCCGACCGTATATGAGGCCCAGTCATAGAGGTGTGTTGCAAGCTGGCGTTGGCCGGAAGGGAGAATCGACGCGATCTTTTCGAAGTAGTATTGCATGGAATCCAGGCGATCCATCCAGTAGCTGATGTCGAGGATGCTTTTGAGATCCTTGTAGTACGACGCGTCGGCCAACCATCCACGGAGTTCACGTGTGCGTGAAGCCAACCGGTACAATGAAATGGCGGGGTCGTAATTTTTGTCAGCCTTAAGCTTGTCGGCATAACGCTCTGCATCCTCAATGACCCGGATTTCAAATTCATCATGCAAGGAGGCACTGGCACGGGCAGCGTCTGCCAATGCAGCAACCGCGTCGGGAACCCTGCCAGTGTCGTCGTACAGGAAGTACATCCACCAACGCGTGTCGCGGTACTGTACAGAAGATGTCCCGTAAGACTTCACAGCCAGGTCGAGCGCTTTCTTGAAGGCCGCCTCGGCGTTCGCGTGATCCTTTAAGTGATAGTATTGCGTGGCGGTGGCCGAAAGACTGTTGTAGTCGGTACCGTAATAGATCCAGTCGAGATTTTTCTTGTCATTTGTGTTTGTTCCCTCGGCAAGCTTCTTCCCCTGGAAATAGAGGATTTCTTTACCTTCGAGTTTTCCATTGACGTAATTCGCTTCACGTTGTTTGGTGCCATCCTCATTGTACCAGATACAGGTGCCGGAGTTTACATCTGGATTCTCGCCCAGCAATTGTCCCTCCCATTGAAGCTTTCCGTTTGCAAAATAATCGCGGGCGATCCCGGTTGGCTTCCCCTGGTTGTATTCGATCAGTCTGTAGTATGCAGCCTTCGAGGGTTCGGTGATTTCGTTCCAGTCTTTATCGAACATTAACGTCCATTTGCCTTGACGTTGACCGTTTGCAAGCTGATTTGGATTTTTTGGGATGCTTTGGCCACAGACGAGGTGACCAATGGTGATGAACACAACGATCAGGAGGTGTAAAAGGAAAGGGCGCATGAGTTGAGAGTTTTGCGGCAAGATGAGATTTTTAGATGGACTCCAGGCTCCCGGTTTCGCGGTATTTCGTTGTCGGTGGTAGCACGGACGCAGTGCCGCTTTACCCGCGGACGACTTTTGGTAGAAGACGGGAAACGCATAAGACTTGAGGTTGTGAAGGCCCGAATCCCCCTTGCGTCTCGGCGCCTTTGCGGTTATCTTCGCCCAATTGATCCCCATAACTTAAATGAAAAAAATCCTCACGCCTTTGATTTGGCTCGTAGTCTCCGTAGCCGTCGCGCAACCCAATTCCTATCCGCTGACCGAAAAGCTTGACGAAATCATCTCCGGTAAAGATGCAGTAGTTGGGGTTTCGATCATCAGCCAGGATGGCACGGATACCCTGACTATCAACGGCAACCGGAGGTTTCCCATGCAGAGTGTCTTTAAGCTTCACATCGGCATGTATGTGCTCTCGTTGGTTGATCGGAAAATTCTGTCACTCGATCAAAAGCTCTCGTTTTCCAAAGACAAGCTCAGGACCGATTGGTGGAGTCCCATCGCAAAGAAATATCCGGAGGGTGCAACATTACCTCTACGCGACGTCCTCGGGTATACCATAGGACAAAGCGATAACAATGGATGTGAAGTACTCCTCGACCTGGTTGGCGGGCCAAAGGTGGTCGGTACGTTTTTCAAACACCAGGGATTCAAAGATGTCGAGATCGCGGTCAGCGAAACGGATATGCATGAAAAGGATGACGCCCAGTACCTGAACTGGAGCACCCCGCGGGAGGCGAGCGTGATCATGAAATCGCTTTACGAGGGAAGGCTCCTGTCGCGATCCTCTACTGATTTTCTGATGAAGGTCCTGAGTGAAACGGTCACGGGCCCGAAGCGGATCCGCGGCCAGCTTCCCTCCGGGACAATGGTCGCCCATAAGACCGGCACTTCCGGTATTAATGGCGGCGTCATGGCGGCAGTCAACGATATGGGAATGATCACGCTCCCCAACGGAAAGGTGCTATTCCTTACGGTGTTCGTGACCGATTCGAGGGAAAACCTTCAAGAGAATGAGCGGATCATCGCTGAAGTGTCTAAGGCGGTGTTTGACTTTTATGCTTCGAAGTAGTTGGTTTTCGAGGGTGAGTTCAACCTAGGGCGCGATTTGAGCAAGGCTTGGGTAAATGCTGTTTTCCAAAGGCGTTTTCAATTTGCACGCGAAAATAAGGCGTGATTTACCGATGGAGGTGTACCAGGCATCCGCGACTTGGGTATGAATTCTATATGTACACTTTTGTACGCTAAACGCTGATCAGGTCATCGGCATGTTGTGTCGATGACCTGTTGGTAATAAGAAATAGCATTTGTTACCGGACGAGGAGGTTGGTGGTTGAGCCGTGATGAAATAAAGCCGGAATGATGTGAACAGCGCCGGTGAAGAACGCCGTCACTCAAGAGACATTACCACCGTGGTAATCGAACGTTTTGGAAAATCAACTTTTGAAATATCCTCGATATGGATCGGTTTGAGGTCTTCGTCATCAACAGCGGACGTCCGGTACGCGCGGAAGGCTGCCACTCCCCCATCTTTGACATCAAGCCGGATCTGGATGTCGGAGTTGCTGTAGTTAATGACTACCGTCACAAGTTCATTATTGCTGTTGATATAGGATGAAATCATCTGGCCACGCGGATTGTTGATATTGATCTCGCCGGAGGAAACCCCGACCCTTTGCGCCCCCGGTCTGATAAACCTGCTGAAGTTTCCCAATGCCCAAAGCGTTTTGGAATCCTCGACATTGCCATTCTCCGTATTCTTGTCAGCATACACCAGTCCATCTTTATAATCATACACGGAAACGGCCAGCCACCAGTGCCAGGCTGCGGCGTTGGCAACCGTGAGGTCGTGGTGAATGATCCTCGACACGTAGAGCGCCGGGTTTATGCCAAGGTCTTTTCCGTTCGGCGTGATCTCTTCCTGGCTGCCGAGCGGACAATATTCGCTTTGCCAGAATTCAATACCGGACCCGCTGATCGCATTGGCCAGCTGTGAACGGACCTGCTGGAGAGTCTCCACCGGGTTGGAGGTAAAATAACTGTGACCGGAAATCACCTTGTCAACCCGTGAAAGATTTCCCAGGTAGGCTGGCGAACCGGAGTTGAAGAATTCAAAGATCTGGTTTCCCCTCGTATTCTTGTCTGCCTTTTCATACAGGTAGTTCAATTTGCCAGCTTCGGCTATTTGAATTCTGGTATCTACAGAACTCGCATTTAACAGTGAGTCGATAATCTTTGTAATGTCAGATATTTCGAGGTTTGTGTATGGTGAGCCTTCCTGGCCGTTTCCGGTCCAATCCCACTGAGGTTCATTGAATGGGCTGACATAGTCAATGGCGACGCCTTCCTCTTTGAAATGTTCAACCACGTCGACAAGGAAACGGCTGAAGCTACTATAGTTCGCGGGGGAAATGTTGGCTTCCGTGCCGGATGAAGAATACGCTTTGCCGTTTTTTGTGAGGGAGATGGGTGGACTGTTCGTGAACGCGAGAAGCTTCTCGACTCCGTAAGCCTTTGCCTTGGACAAGAACCATTGTTGTCCCTGCTGTTTTGTCCAGTCATATGTTCCGTCCGGGTTGAGGAATCCTTCGGTGCGTCTCCAGGGGTCATCAATGTTGGTCTGGCTTGCGCTCCCCGCGCCGATGTTGAATCGCCATAAAGACAACCCGATCCCCAGGGGTTTGCCGTCCGGATCGACTTCCTTGCTAAAGAGCCACTGCGCCACCCGGTTTCTTTTTTCGTCGGGCCAGTTTCCTATATGCTGGCAGGCCCACGCATCCGATGCGCCGAAATTCCTGATGATCTGCTTTCGGTCGCTGACATGGATGCTTACCACTTTCAGCGAGTCCTGATCTCCCGGCGGATTTTCATTTGTATCTGTTCCATTGCATCCGATTAATACCAGACATAAAACATAAATGCATGCTCTTTTATTTTGTAACATTCGATGTAGTTGATTTAAATATTTTTACCTGATCATTATTGAGGCCGCAAACTATGAGGTTTCCCAACGGGCTCCTCACAGCCATCATTGCGCGCACATCTCCGTCCGCGTAAAATCCGCTGTTCTTCCAATCGATGATTTGAAAGCCCGATTTCTTCCATTTCATGACAATACCCGAGGCTGCATCGTTGCGGCCGAGTTGTACGCGCTGCGGGAAGAAGTTGCCAGCGAGTAAAATTTCATTGCTCCCGTCGCCGTCGACATCCTCGGTGACGATACAGTTGACCTGGGACACTTGCGCTTCCACCGGCAGGTGTATGGTTTTGAATTGACCATTTCCAGCCGACAGAAACAAGGTCGACTTTGTGGACGAGGCCTCAAGCACGCGGGCGCGTTGAAGTTGTTGCGGCGTAAGTAGGTCTGACAAGCCTGCGACGGCATAGTCTGCGTACTTCACAAATTTTGGCTTGAGATGGGGCAATTGCTCCAGCAATTCATCCCGGGACGGATAAATATAGGGTCGACCATCGATGGCGTACGATAAGATCGGGTCGATTCTCCCATCTTCGTTAAAATCGTGGTAATGGATCCTGATGGGGTTTCCTGGGGATGCCTTGAATTGATTATTGGTTCCCGCGTTTCCACCGATGAGATCAACATTGCCGTCCTGGTCGACATCTGTCGCAATGATTTTCCTCCACAACCCATGGCTGCCGCGTATGTAACTTGCCGTGTCGACACGGATCACACCGTCCTTGTTCAGGAACGTATAGACCGGGCAGAACTCGCCAGTGACAACCAGGTCGTCAAAACCATTGTGATCGAGATCCGCCCATAGTCCGGAAGTAAGCAAGCCGACTCTTTTTAATGGTTCTGGCGTGACATCTGTGAACTTTACGGTGGTGCCTTGCGAATCGTTTCTCAGCATCCTGCTGTTGGACGGCAACGGGTAGTAGCCCGCAAGCGCATGGGCTCCGATGAAAAGGTCAACATCGCCGTCTTTGTCATAGTCGCTGGCAGTGATGAAGCTTCCGTTTGAATTTTCGTTTGGCAGGGCCGATGTGGCAGCCGCAAAATCACCGCGACCATTGTTAAGGAAAAGAACGTCATTGAGATTCAACGGATTCGACCGAAGCACTTCAGCGCCGCCCCGGACAACATACAGGTCAAGGTCGCGATCGCCGTCGGCATCGAAGAACAACGCATCTGTATCCTCCCTGCTCATGGGTTCATTCCATGGATTATTTCCGGCGGGCTTGTATCCGGCGCCTGCGGAAAGAAAAAGCTTTGCGGGATAACCGTAAGATGCTCCGACGAATACATCATCAAATCCGTCGTTGTTCACATCCCCGCGCGCCAGGCATGGGCCACTGCTTGAAAGCTGGTAAGGCAGCAAAAACTCTGTTTTAAAATCTATGTAAGCGTTGTTGTTGTGGGTGAAGTTCATTACATCCCGGGGCTCGATTTTTTCAAACATCTTTTGAGCCGTTGCAAGCGTAGCTTCTTTATCAGGCCCCTCGAACACTGCGTCCGCGGCCGATGCCCGCAACGTGGTATCTGCACGCAGACCCGCGTAACGACTGGTTTTCCGGTCAGGCCATTGAATGATGATCTCGTCAATTTGCTTGTGAAGTCCGATTCCAAAGAGCAATTGATTGGAGACGGAGGATTGAAACCCGCGTGTTGGGAAATACTCTTGCTGTTGAACGTCGCTTCCGCATTTCACGGTCACCTTCGCGCCGACCGCAAAGACGTTTCCGGCGCTGCCTTTCAGTTCAATCTTGATCCAGTTGTTGCTTCCCAGCTTGTCGGCATTGTTGCGATACACAGCGGCTTGATCATTGATCCTATTGACTGCAAGATCGTGGTCGCCATCGTTGTCGAGGTCCGCGTATGTCGCCCCCGTGCTGACATCGGTTTCATGAATCCCCCATGCGTCCGAATAATTTTCGAATTGGAGGTTCCGCACATTTCTGAAGCAATAGTTTTTAAGCCTGGTGGAGGGCATCGATTTCACGATCTCCATTGTGTCGAGTGGTTTGCCGGCAGAAGTCAACCTGACACTGTGATCCTGGAAAGCGTATTTGAGGAAATCCATATTGGTGTAATCCCGCAAATAGCCATTCGTAATAAACAGGTCTTTCCATCCGTCATTATCCAGATCGGCAAACAGGGGTGACCAGCTCCAGTCTGTGTTCGAAACGCCTGCGAGCTGCCCTATTTCACCAAACACCGGCAGGCTGTCACTGGACCAACCGAGATTGAGCTGCAACATGTTTCGCATGTTCTGGTGATGGTACCCGCTGTCGCGGAGCAAATTGTATTTATCAAATTCATCCGGTCCTTTCAGGACTTTTTGCCGGTAGCCGTCTTCGGGCAACATGTCGGCAACGAATACATCCATCATTGCGTCGTTGTTGAAATCGGCGACGTCCACTCCCATGGCAAAGCGGGAAATGTGTCTGAAGCTTTGTTTCAATATTTCCCTGAACGTTCCATTGCCGGAATTCAAGTAGCAGAAATCCTGTTCTTCATAGTCGTTGGTGACATAGATGTCCGGCCATCCGTCGTTGTTCAAGTCGCTGATGGCAACTCCGAGCCCGAAATTGATTCCGCTTCCATGGATGCCGGCGCGCTCACTCACGTCCAGGTACTGGCCATTATCGTTGCGATAGAGCCGGTTGCCGTATTGCCGATGCCGGGTGTTACGCAGTTTTTTGGAGTTGTAGAACGGATTATAAGTGATCCGGGCATGGTTCAGCAGGAACATGTCAAGGTCTCCGTCGAGGTCAAAGTCCAGGAACGCGGCTTGTGTGGAAAATGTCCCGGGGGCGTCAAGGCCGTATTGCAAGGCCTGGTCGCTGAAAGTCAGTGGGTCGGTGCCATTGTTTATGAAGAGCTGATTCGATCGTTGTGAATCGGGGCCCGGCCCTGAATAGCAAACATAAATATCAAGCAGGCCGTCGGCATTGACATCGGCGGTGGTGACGCCGGTTTTCCACCCGGGTTTGCCAGTGACGCCTGCTTCGGCCGCAATGTCGGTGAATTTGAAGTCTCCCTGGTTGATGTACAACGCACTGGCTACCTGGTTTCCTGTAAAAAATAGATCCTGGAGGCCGTCATTATTGAAATCTCCCGCCGCAACGCCGCCACCGTTATACATGTACTCATAAGACAGAATATTGAAGCTGTGGCTTTCATCAATTTCATTGGCAAACGTAATTCCTGTTTTCTGGGGCGACAGAATTGAAAAGAGCTTGTCCTCCTTTGAAGTACAGCCGGGCAACGCGCAGGCTGCCAATGCAAGGAACGAAATACACCACGGGAAAAATTGAAATTTCATCTGTGCATAAAAAAAAATACATGGGAGATCCAGACGGACCCCCCATATAGCCCTAACCCAAAACGATTTTAATAAAAAGGATTTTGTTCTATCGCGCCATTTGATGCGTTGATCTCATCCTGCGGAATCGGGAACCAGTAATGTTGAGGCAGAAACTTCTTTCCACCCAACGCTTCTTTTAGCTGGTAAGTGAGCGTTCCGTTTCCTGCTCGTGTGATTGAAATGCCCTGAGCAATTTGATTTTCTTCGATCTCCGCCACCATCCAGCGCCTGACGTCGAAATACCGGTGCTCTTCGTAAGCCAATTCAATGCGCCTTTCATTCCATATGCGCTGGCGCATCTGTTCTTTCGACAAGCCAGCCGGAAGGGCCGGCATTCCCGCACGTTCGCGCACAGCGTTCACAGCATCATAGATGGATTGATCGGGACCCGTTGCTTCATTCTGCGCTTCCGCATAGTTGAGCAGAATTTCAGCATACCGGAAATACCTCCATGTAGCCGTGCCCATGTTATTCCAGTCGTCGAGGCTGATAGACTCTTTCAAAAACTTTCTCAGGTAGTACCCGGTAGGCGATGTGTTCCATGGTTCATTTCCGTCTGGACTATCTTTTCCCGAAGGCAGGAATGTTTCCACCTGCCGTCCACGGTATGCCGCGCCGTTGAACAAAATCGTAGCATAGAACCTCGGGTCTCTGTCCATGTAAGGATTCTGCGGATCGTAGCCGGAGGCAGGATCGGAAACAGGCAATCCATTTTCCATTTCATAATCATCAACCAGGTTTTGCATGGGCGTGTTGCCGCCCCATCCACCGTAACCGTTTGGTGCATTCATTCGCTCCATGGCCATGCTCGGGCTTGTATTTGTATATTCCCTGAAGAAGATGTCTTCCTGAGTCGGAGTTGATACGAACAGCAGGCGATAGTTTTCCGAGGGATCGGCAGATAGATTTTTCACCAGACTGAACTTGTTCAAATCGATTATATCCTGGGCGGCGTCGGCTGCTTTTTGCCACTTGGCAGCATCATCGGCGCCATCGGTGTACAGCGGGCTCGCCGCATACAGCAGCACGCGCGATTTCAACGCCATGGCTGCGGGCGTAGTGGCCCTGCCCCGTTTCCACGTCGAACCCGGATCGTCGGGCAAAACGCCGATCACGGCGTCGAGCTCGCTGACAATATAGTCCACTGTTTCTTCAATTGTTTTACGTTCATAGAACTGGCTGAAATCGTCGGTCAGCTGTGTGACGGCATCGCCGAGCAAGGGAACCCCGCCGAAACCTTTCAACAGGTCGAAATATCTGTAGGCGCGTACAAATCTGATCTCGGCCTGGAGCATCGCTCTTCGCTCTTCGGTGATCGGTGTCTCCGTAATTTTCGACAACGCGAGATTTGCTTCGCGTATAACCCGGTAACTTCTTCCCCATACCGTGCTGGTCCAGCCGAAGTTACTCGGACTCAGCTGCCCGCGTTGGACAAGATAGGTCTGGTCGTCGTTGCTGTAAACAGCCTCGTCGGTGATCGACGCAAACATCGCCCAGTGGAAGCCGCGTCCAAAGCCAATGTAACGCTCGCCCTGGCTGGCCTCCTTTTCAGTCAGGCGTATACCGGTATAAAGATTTGCGATTGCGGCCTCGGCGAGTGCCGGATCTTTCCAGATGGCCTCATCGGTCAACGTTGTCGGCTTTACATCCAGGAAGTCGGAATCACAGCCATTGGATAGCAGCGATAACGCCACCAAAGTATATATAATGTGTTTCTTCATGGTTTTAGAATTTCAGGTTAACACCCACATTGAAAATCTGTTGTTGCGGATAGAACTGAGCGCTTTCGCTCTGGCCTTCAGGATCGAAATCCCTGACTTTGCTGAATGTTGCAAGGTTGAATGCACTGACGTAAACCCGCGCGCCGCTGAGGCGGATTCTTTCCGCGGACGGGATATTGTATCCGAGTTCGATGTTTTTTATCCGCATGAACGAAGTGTTGTAAAGCCAGAAGTCGTTCCTGTACAAGGCGCCGTTGATACTGGAGGAAGTCCGGACGTCTACCCTTGGATAACTGCCATTCGGGTTAGAAGGGCTCCACCGGTTTTCAGCCCAAGAGTTGAAATAATTTCCTACCTCGCCGGCTTCTGTCAGCACATATTGGACCGACCTGGCCTGTCCCTGCAACAGAACCATCAGATCGAAGTTTCCAAAGCCTGCGCCCAAGGTGAATCCATAGACAATTTGCGGCACATTGCTCAGGCTTTCCCGCACCCGGTCGTTGGCCGTTATTACACCGTCGTTGTCTACATCCTTGAAGATCAGATCACCGGGACGGTTGCCTGCCAGGCTTGGATATGCCGTGAGGTCCTCGGCATCTCTGAAGATGCCCTGTGTCTCGTAAAGCAACTGTGAACCCAGTGGCTTGCCCTCTCTCCTTTGATGCGCAGGAATTCCATCAGGGTCATCGATGAAGATGACTTCGCTCTTGTTATATGTAAAATTTCCACCGGCGTTCAGACTCAGCTTGCCGATCGTACGGTCGTAGCTCACCTGGGCTTCGAAGCCGCTGTTTTTCACCTCCCCGATGTTTTCATCCGGGATAATCGCCGATGCGTTGTATTCGTTTACAATACCCGATACCATTGGAATCGAACCGGTGCGCGGTATCAGCAAGTCGGTACGGCGTTCCGAAAAATAGTCGAGCTCAAGGGTCAGGTTTTTCAGGATTATAGTCTCGATGCCGACGTCGAGTTTTACGGCAGTCTCCCATGTGATGTCGGGGTTCGCAAGCTGGGAAATTCCAAACGTCGGAATCGGCGTTCCATTCCATACATAATTGGCGGTGCGGAGATTGAATGTGTTCAGGTATTGGAATGGCCGTATCCGGTCATTTCCCAGCAAGCCATAGCTGGCTCGCAATTTCAAATTGTTGATCGCTCCCACGCGGAACCACGACTCCTCGGATATTCTCCAACCCACGGAGGCGCTGGGAAAAAATCCGTATTGATTCCCCTTCATGAATTTTGAAGAGCCATCATATCTGAACTGGATCTCGGCCAGGTATTTTGACTTGAGGTCGGCTGAAACACGTCCGAAGTAGTTTCGTCTGGTAAAGCGTTCGCTGTTACCGCTGTTGGTGCGCTCTTCAGGGGCCGATCCTCCCAAATCGATTTCAGGAATTGCGGGTGAAAGAAAACCTCTTCGGAAGGTCTCAAACCAGTTAGCCTCCTGGACATTCTGCTCGTAAGCAACGAATGCTTTCAGCTCGGTCTCACCCAACGTCTTCTCATAGTTAATGCTAAAATTACCGGTGGCGAGCAGGTCAGTCCGCTGGCCTTGTGTGAGTTCAGGTGTCAGCGGGCCTCGCACGGTGGGATCAAACGTCACGGGTGATGTGCTGTTGTTAAGCGTATAGACTGTCCAGGGAGTTCTGAACCGCTTTCGTGATTCGAATACACGGTCGTACGCATAGAATCCTTTCAATGACAAGCCTGCTACGAAAGGAAGCTTGTAGTCAAGACTTAAAAGCGTATTGATGACGGTTCGCGGCTGCTTGTCGCTTCCGGCGGCGGCGGTGGAAATCACAACCGGATTCAAGCCGGCTTCGATGCCTGGCGATGGCAAATTGCCCGGATAGTAAACAGGCAGCGTCGGATATGTGCGGAACGCCGAGCGGAAAATGCTGCCAGCGGATTCCGTTGGATAGACGCGATCCTCGTTTCTTCCGGAAAGATCAATTCCAAGCTTGAAGTTTTTCGAAATATTGACGTCTATGTTAGACCTCACGTTCCATTGCTCGAAGTTCAGGTTGGTGTTTTCATAGATGCCCGTCTGGTGGCGTCTGCCGACCGACACGAAATACTGGGCGTCATTACCCCCTCCGGCGATGGACAAGTTCTGCTGATCCAGAAGAGAGTATGGCTTCATCACAGCATCGATCCAGTTGCTGTTCGGGTAGTTGACCGGATCCGAACCGTTTCTGAATTTTTCTATTTCATCATCGGAATAAATCTGATTAAGTCCGCCTGCACTGCTCCTGTAATATTGGATTTCATTAAGAATTGTCGCATAAGTCGCGGCGTCGGCCATTTCAGGCAGCCGTGTCGGTCTGGCCAGCCCCTGATTGTACGAGAAATTGACGACCGGGCCCGCGGATGATGTTCCGCGCTTTGTTGTGATGAGAATCACGCCGTTCGCCGCCTGTGCTCCGTAGATTGCCGCCGAGGCGTCTTTAAGCACTGAAACACTTTCGATATCGTTGGGGTCGAGACGTTCGAGGCCACCAAGCCTGTTGGCAACCCCATCGATGACGATCAGCGGAGAATTGTTGCCTGTTGTGCTTTGGCCGCGGATCAGGATGCGGGCATTGTCGAACCCGGGTTCCCCGGCGGCGGAATTTGCAATTACTCCTGAAACGCGGCCCGCGAATGAATTGGAAAGGTTTGGTTGCGGGCTCTTGACGAATTGTTCACCTTTCACCGATGTAATCGCACTCGTAAGTGATTGCTTCTTCGTTTCGCCGTATCCGACAACAACGATCTCAGACAATGTTGAAATATCGCTTTCGAGGCTCACCTCCAATGTCGACTGGCCGTTCAACGGGATTTCAAGCGTCTTGTAACCGATGAAGGAAAACACAACGATGGCGTCCTTGTTGGGGGCATTCAGGACAAATTTCCCGTCCTGGTCGCTGGTCGTACCGATGGTTGTTCCTTTGAAGAAGATGCTGACTCCCGGTATTGGAGTTCCTTCGTCCAAAGATCTCACGGTCCCGGTAATTTCACCGGCCTGAGCGAACAGGGGCGCAACATTTAGTTGAGATGTGGTGACGAGCAAGGCCATCACCACGATCTTTGTGATTTTTGGTAAATGTTTCATCATAGTTTCTAGGTTTGAGTAGTTGAACTTTTGGGAAAGTTTCAGGTGTGAAGGTTGCTGAAATCGATTGCTTAAGACGGGTGGGTTTGGCAAAATGAAAGGGGGCGTCTGTGGAATTATCCCCGGAGTATGACCCGAATACCCATTTCACCCCTTTTTAAAATGCAACTGCCCCCGTAACGGGCAGGCACCGATACCAGCAGGCAAACTTGAAGGAAAAGGAGAATCTTGCGGGAAATATGACTACTCAGCGTGCTCCGATTGGCGCTTCATGTACTCGGAAGGGGAAACGCCGAATTCTTTGGCAAAGCATTGGCGGAAATACTTCAGGTCTGAAAATCCGACCATGTACACAACCTCAAAAACTTTATAGTTCTGAGATCTGAGCAGCTTGGCAGCCTCTTGCATCCGCAATGACCGCACATACTCGACGGCTGACAACCCGGTCAGCATTTTGATCTTCTTATACACCAAAGAACGGCTCATGTTTAGCGCATCGGCGAGTTCGTTGATATGAAAATCAGGTTTATCCAGGTTGCTCTTCAGAAGGTCATAGACGGAATGCAGAAATTTTTCATCCGGCGAATTCACATCAATGCCCTGCGCGACCGATGGCTCGGTGTTTATAAACAGATTCCGGTAGAAGCGCATCAGCTGTTGCCTGGACTCGAGGAGATTATTGACGGTGAGGGCGAGGATTTCCGGGCTGAACGGCTTGGTCAGGTATGCGTCGGCGCCCGTTTCGATTCCCTCTTTATGGTGAACCAATGAAGTGCGCGCTGTCAACAGAATGATCGGGATATGGCTGGTGCGCACATTCTCTTTTAAGGTCCTGCAAAGTTCGATACCGTCTTTTCCCGGCATCATGATATCGCTGATGATGAGATCCGGGTGGATCGAATTGGCCATCTCGACACCCTGATCTCCGTCGACGGCTTCGAAGATTTTATAGTCAGCCTGGAAATATTCTTTCAGGAATTCACGGATTTCATCGTCGTCCTCAACAAGCAGCAAAGTCTGAATTCCTTTTTTGGATGCCGTGTCTTCCGGGGAATCGTTTGCCACGGGTGGCAGGGATTCACCCCCGTCTGCTTCGCCGGCCTTGGAGATGGTCACTTCTTCGGGTTTAAAATGATCTTTGCCGAGCGGTATTTTGATACTGAACACACTGCCATTGCCGGGGGTGCTTTCGACGAATATCTCGCCCTTGTGAAGATGGACAAGCTTCTTTGCCAGGGAGAGTCCGATGCCCGAGTTCATGGTGCCGGAATTTTCTCCCTTGTAAAACCAATCGAAGACGTTGCGCAGGTCCTTTTTGGGGATGCCTATTCCATTGTCGCGAATTTTAATGACCACTCTGCCAAGCGGATACTTTTCGGTGATCTGGTGGCTGACATGGATATTGATCTCATTTCCTTTACCGATATACTTGAAAGAGTTCGACAAAATGTTGCTAATGACCATTTCCATCTTTTCCCGGTCGAACCAGACATTGATCGACGGTTTTGCAGCCTGGAAAGTGAAGTTGATGTTTTTCTTTTTGGCCAGGTCACCGAACGTTTCGAATATTTCTTCGATAAACGGCACAATGTCGGTTTCAGCGACTTTCAATATCACATTGCCGCTTTCAATCTTCCGGTAATCAAGCAGCTTATTGATGAGATTTAGAAGCTTGGAAGCGTTTCTGTGAACCATACTCAGCTTGCGCCAGTTGGGAGACTGATCGTTTTCCCTGGAAAGCATGTCTTCCAGCGGCCCCATGATCAAGGTCAGCGGCGTCCGGAATTCATGGGAGATCTCCGTAAAAAACGTAAGCTTCTCTTTGGCCATGCGTTGCTCGTGTTTTCGCTGGGCTTTTTCAATTTTCAACCGCTTTCTCAGTGATAACTGCTTGCGCCCGACACGGATGAACACGAAAGTCAGGATCATCAAACCCAACGCGTACAGGAAGTAAGCCAACGGGGTTCGCCACATCGGCGGTTTGATCCGAACCTTCAGGCTTGTAAAATCCTGTCCCCAGGCATTCTCCTGGTTTGAGGCCTTGACCTTGAAAGTATAATCGCCAGGTTTCAGATACCGGTACGTTGCCGAACGCTGGTGGCCGACAAAGTTCCATTGCTTATCCAGGCCTTCCATCATGTAGGCATAGTGGGTCTTTTCAGGATAGGTGTAGTTGAGTCCTACAAATTCGAAAGTGATCACAGACTGATCGTGCTCCAGCGTCAGCGTTTCAGTCTTATTGATCACTTGCGGCAGGATCGTTACCCCGTCAATTGTGTCACGCACAAACACCGGGCGGTTGAATATCTGTAACCCGAGTATTGTCACCTTCGGATTATACACTTCCTCCTTAATTTGCTCGGGGTAAAAGACATTCAGACCCTGAGTTCCCCCGAAGCACATATAGCCGCCAATATTGTTTTGCATACCGGAATTGGGATTGAACTGTCCGCCTTGCAGGCCATCTAATGATTCATAGTTCACAATTTTTCCGGATTTCGATTCGATCTTCGACACACCGGAATTGGTACTGACCCAGCTGTTGTTGTTCTTGTCGATCAAAATCGAATAAACCGTGTTGTTTGAAAGTCCTTGCGATTCGCTGAAGCTGTGGAGAATATCTCCGCCCACGTCATAACAGAACAATCCTGACCCTGCTGTGCCGATCCATAATTTCCCCATGCCGTCGAAGTTCAGCGAGAAGACAACCCTGCTCTGAATGAAGTTCTCGGAGCTCCTGTCCTGAAAAAAAGGGGTCAGGGAATGACTCTGGTAGTCGTATCGGTAGAGTCCGTCGCCGTAAAA